>NZ_JCACKO010000132.1:55355-180535 GCF_059505445.1 Brasilonema angustatum
AATCAGGCAGGCTAATGAACAAGCGCGATTAGCTACAGAAGAAATCAGGCAGGCTAATGAACAAGCGCGATTAGCTACAGAAGAAATCAGGCAGGCTGCTGAACAAGCGCGACTAGCTGCTGAACAAGCGCGACTGGCTCAACTGGAGCAAGAGGAGATTTTGAAGGAGATGCGGGAGTCTGCCAAACAAGCGGGACAAATTCGCAGTGAAACCGATTAGTGCAGGAAGCCAATACCAGTTCTACTCCTTTCGGTGCCCGTACTCCGTAGGAGAACCCGTAGGGTAGATTACCGTTTAGGCAGCACCAGGTACACCCAGTACAGAAATGACATCAGTAATTTTACACAGGTAAGAGAGTAAATGATTTTTGACCGAAACAATTTTAGATTTTAAATTTTAGATTTTAAATTGGGGAGCCAATACAGCAAGCGCGTAGCGTGGCACTTTGTGCCATAGTCCTTGTTTCCCAAAAGAGGTACTTGGTGAGACCAGCGCTGCAGGAGGGTCTCCCTCCGTAGGCGACTGGCGAACCCGAAGGGCGTTGATTTTCGGTACAAGCCCCGTCCATCTTTGACGGAATTAATCCAAAATCGTAAATTTAAAAATCTAGGCTTCGTTTCGCTCCGTTCCAAGCAGAGCACTTTTAGGGTGGAGTTAATCCAAAATATAAAATTCTAAATCCAAAATTGATTGACACTTCCACGACTATGAAGATTTTGCTTCGCTTGTAGAATGAACGCGGTTGTGAAGCATTTCACGGGCGCGGAAATGGCATGGAACGCATGCTACATTTGGGACACAACTTGCGTACTGAAACTGCAACTATAAGGTGCTGCTCTCGAAACCAAAAATGTGAGCGGGATCGTCAATTCTATCTAATTCTTCTGAATCAGACGTGCAAAATCTCCTTTATTATAAGCTTCCGCAAGATCCGGGCTGAGACGCATGGCTTGCTTGAAATCCTCCATCGCTCCTTTGTCGTCTTTCTCTTGCAAACGCGCCAAACCCCGGTTGTTGTAAGCTAAGGCAAGGTCTGGTTTGAGGCGAATGGCTTGTGTAAAATCGGCGATCGCCTTCTCATAGTCTTTGGCATTTTGTGTCTTCTGCAAAGACTCTGGATTGATGTATAAAACCGTAGGTGTGTTGGAGTTGAGGCGAATAGATTGATTTGCTGGGGCGAAGTCCCCGATCTTATCTTCTTGTTGCACACGCACCAAACCCCGATTGTTGTAAGCTAAGGCAAAATCTGGTTTGAGGCGAATTGCTTCGTTGTAATCTGCGATCGCTCCAGTATAGTCTTTCTGTTCCTGTCGCGCGTTACCCCGCAACGTATAGTATAGATGTGCCAACTGAGGAAAAAGACTGATGGCTTTGTTGTAATCTCCAATTGCTCCCTGTTGATCTTTGAGGATAAATCGAGCCTTTCCTCGTTCACTATAAAACCAGGCGTTATCAGGCTGGAGTCGCAAAGCGGTGTCGAAATCCTGTGTAAATCCCTGTTGGGAACCCATCATAGCATTGACAATTCCTCGACCAACATAAGCGGGGGCATAGTTAGGTTCTAAGCGTATAGATCCGCTATAGTTTTCCATTGCTGTTTTGTAGTCTTTTTGAACAGTGCGGACATCGCCCAGCTTTTTGTAATAAATATAAGCTGATTCCGGAGCAAAGCGAATCGCTGAGGTGTAATCTTCAATAGCACCCTTGTCATCTTGTAAAATAGAATGCGCAATACCGCGCTTATTATAAATAGCTGCTGAGTCAGGCTCAAGCCGCAGTGCTGTCTCGAAATCTTTGATGAATGCTTTGCGGTTTCCCATCATGGCGTAAACTATCCCCCGATCAACGTAGGCATAGCCATTATCAGCTTGAAGAGTGATAGCCTTATTTAAATCCTCAAGTGCTCCTTGATAATTTTCTTCATTAGACTTGGCGATACCGCGTCGTCGATATGCAAAGGGATTATCAGGTTGAAGCCGCAAAGCTTCGTTAAAATCTTTAATTGCTTGGGTGGTGTCTCCAATAGTAGTTAAAGTTTCACCCCGAAGAATATACTGCAAAGGCTGAGGATTAATTTTAATCGCTTGATCGCAAGCCTTAATCGCTTTTGAGTAATTTCCTAATTCACCCAAAACACTACATAGTCCTCGATAAGCCATGAACTCATCTGGCTTGAGTGAAATCACTTTTTCCAAAGCTTGGCGTGCTTCTTCGTATCGATTCAAGGCAAAAAGCGTATCGCCAAGTTCACGCCAAGCTGGGTCATATGTTCGATTATACGCTCTTGCTTTGTTGAAAGATTCCAGTGCGTCTTTATATTTTTGCTGTAAACGTTGTGCCCTTCCACGTGCATACCAAGCTTGATAAAAGTCTGGCTTGATTTTGATCGCTTTGTCAAAAGCATCTACTGCTTTTTCATACTTTTGCGATCGCAACAATTTATTTCCATAACTGAGCCACTCAAATTCATCCGAATTGTCTTTCGGTGATGCTACATTCAGAGCAGATGTGATAATTGCATCTTGTTGTGGGGCGCTCAATCGCGGTGGCAAAGTCGTGTGTTTTTTTAGATTGAGTTCCAACTTGTCTTGTTGTACCAATGCCAAAAAGGTACGAATAGGTACACCCAAACTATAACCAAGTTGAATTTCCCGTGCCTCACCAGTTCTTTGTTTAATTAAAGTTGGTTCACCTTCTGCTGCTGTATGAATCCCAATGACTCGACCCAAACTATCTAACACTGGGCTACCACTCATACCTTTATCGGTTGAGTTAGTATAAACCAATTCATAACCAAAAGCAAAAGAACGAGAATCCTTAGCCCGATCTATTCCCCCACCATAAAGCAAGCCAGCACTAAACTGACGTTTTGGTTGTGTGGTTAGATCATCTGATGTCGGCATTCCAGACACAAAAACGATTCTGTCTTCATTTTCCAAGTCATAATCAGCCAGAGTCGCCACTTGGTAAGTTTGGTTGCTGGTGAATTGCAACAAAGCTAAATCTGTCCCTTCCCAGGTTTTCACCCCCGTTGTGTTGACTGAATACTGCTGATTATCTGGGGTAACAATTTTCAAGTTGTTCTTGTTTCGCACGACATGACCAGCGGTGAGGACGTAATATGTGTTACCTTGCTTATTAACAATCACTCCCGAGCCATGACTGCTTTCCCAAGTAATTAACACCGTAATTTCTTGGGCAATTTTGTCCACCAGACTTGCTACCAAGGGCGTCGAGTTTGGTGCTGCTTGTTTAAGTGTATTTCTTGCTTGAGGGATTTCCGGTGGAATAATTGGGGGGTCGAACTGCGCTAATGTTTCAATGGGGACTCCCCAACTTGAGCGTTTCATCCGTTCACGTAAGGCGTCATTAGGTTGAGATCCATCCTCATACATATAAGGATCACCCCACAGAGGTTGAGCATGAATACCATTGACACCAATAACCTTACCTTCATTATTTAATACCGGTCCGCCGCTCATACCCTTTTCAATTTCATTGGTGTATCCAATCCGGTATCCCCCTTTCAAAGGGCGTTCTAGCAACAGGGAAACACGCCCACTTGTTGTAATCATCTGCCTCGACACAGATGAATTCTCTTCAAAAGGAAACCCTGCAGCTAACACTTGATCGCCTTCTTGTAATGTTGAGGAATTTCCTAAGGAGGCTACGGCATAGTTTCCTGGTGCACGAAACTGTAATACACTCAAGTCTTTGTTATCATAATTAACATCCTTGAGCAACTGTGCCGGATAATTTCGACCATCGGATGTATAGATTAGATGTTGTTTGCCTGTTTCCAGAACGTGCCGACTGGTGAGAACTGTATACAGTTGACCTTCCTTCTGAATCAAAATCCCAGAACCGCCATTGTTCCCAGAAATAATTTTGACAGTAATAGATTGAGCTAGTTTCCGCAATTGCTCTTGTGACAATTGTGAGGCTTGCTGCTGAGCAAATAGTTTGGCACTAGAAATATTTAGAGGAAGACTTTGTACTGGTAGCATCCATAACGTGCCCATCCAGACAACCAAAGCCAGTAACCGACAATTCATTTGCTCATATCCCATTAATGTCAATTTATTTATAGGGAAATCTGACCGAAACAATTTTAGATTTTAAATTTTAGATTTTAAATTGGGGAGCCAATACAGCAAGCGCATAGCGTGGCACTTTGTGCCATAGTCCTTGTTTCCCTCTCAGTAGCGGAGACGCTACGCTAACACGCTTGTTCTGGCGTTGATTTTCGGTACAAGCCCCGTCCATCTTTGACGGAATTAATCCAAAATCGTAAATTTAAAAATCTAGGTTTTGTTTCGCTCCGCTCCAAGCTCTGCACTTTTAGGGTGGAGTTAATCCAAAATCTAAAATCCTAAATCCAAAATTGATTGACCACTGTTTTGATTTTGCTATCTCACTAAGGGTGAACCGCGAAAGTTAGACGTATTCAAACTAGGATACCTTACTCAGCGTCACTGCGCTCCTCCCTGAGTAATTGATTCATATCAATATAGGTTTGATGAGATTCATCATCAGATTGAACAATCGGACCACTAGCTGTGTAACCCATTTGTCTGAGATTTTCAATCACTTGGCTTGCATCGTCACTTGCTCTGAGTGTGAGTAACAAATAGCTACAAGTTCCACCATATCGACTGGCGGCACATAAAACCTTTTGACCATTCATGGTTCCAGTTGTGAGATAGTTTAGCACACCGTCAACAGAAGCACTTTGAAATCTCGCAGAAACAGCCTCACAACGTGCTCTTTGGGAAAATTTATTATTCCAATTTCTTTGCCAGCTAATGAGTGGAATTTTTCTTCCTAGGGCGTTGCGAGCGTATGTTGTTGGTACGCCATCCCTATTTACACCACAAAAGTATGTATTAACTTGAGCATAGGTAGGGTGAATTATAGTAGTAAAATTGCCAAGTGCGATCGCACTGGCAGCTAGCATATTTGCAAATAATTTGGCCTTCATGGTAGTGCTCTTGTTCCTAATAACGAAGAAGTGATATTAACTACATGCTTGCAATCAATCAATCGTGAGCTTCTCCAAGGGTATGAACAAATATTGTTAGTTAGTATTAATTACGGCATTTTTATTTTAATACTTAATTTTCAGAGGATTCAAATTTCCCAAGATTTTTTTACCAGATAAATTGTCAAGAAAGATACATTTTTTGTAACATCGCCATCCAATTTCATTAACTTATATAGGAATCCGGTTTGATTTGGTGAGACCAGTGCTGCAGGAGGGTTTCCCGACAGAGGCATCTGGTGAGACAGCGCTGCAGGAGGGTCTCCCGACAGAGGCGACTGCGAACCCGAAGGGCGAACCCGATAGCCGTAAGGCGTGGCCGTTCCCACTAGGGTGAATCACAAAGTAGAGACGCTTAACGCTTAAGAAGCAATAAAAGTGTACCTAGCTTCGTCAAAAATCAAATACGAGTCCTATAGCACTGGCAACCTCAACTAGCCAGAGAAATAAAAATCCACCAGATGGCAAAGCATAGCTGGTGCAGATTCTCTTTCCATTACCTCTGCCCCTAATACCATTTCTTTGTAAGGATGCGCCAAATTTTCTTGACTTCTTCTTTCTTTGTGTGCTTTGCGCCCTACCCTGCGGGAAGCCGCTGCGCGTCTACGCGGTTCGTTCCTCATATAATTGGGCGCATGTTCATACAGAATTGGTATAACGGCTGTGAAAATTTTTACAGATCTTTGTTGACTGAACTAATCGGGAAAGATTTCTCCTAAAATCTTCCTTTAACGGGGATGGAAAAAACGGTGCAAAATGATCTAGTTTCAGGGTGAAGCGGTTAACGCCCCCCTGACCAAAATAACTGTACTATCAACACCAGAAGCGATCGCCTCTGGAATATTACCTGTAATTGCGTGTTGCAGCATCCCTTCACGCGAAGCACCTAAAATAACAACATCGTATTGTTCTTGTTTGACCAAATTAATCACACCTTTAGCAACTGAGTCAGATTTAACGGCTGAAGCGAATACAGTACTATTCAATTTGCGGCGACGAATCAGTTGGCGAATAGCTTCTTCCAAAATTCTCATATCTGGTTCTATTTCTGATGGCTTGAATACCCTAGTGAGGCGAACTTTTGGGTCATTTCCCAATGTGACTAAAGCAGGTAATAATTTAATCGCTACCGACGCATTAGGACCACCAGCCATTGGAACAAGCCAACGGTTAAAGGAGTATTGAGGAGTTTGGGGCGTGGGGAGGTTTTCTTGGTGATTGGGGTTGTTGAGTGCTGAATTGGGAGTCAGAAGTTTGGAATTTGGAATCAGATCCTTTGGTTCGTTAAGTGTTTTTCGCGATTTAGAATTGTCTTGTCCCAACTTCACTAGTACCACATCGCAACTGGCACGACGAATGATAGTGTCTACAACATCCCCAAAAATACGACCAGGAGTGGAAGTGCTACCTTTCCACCCCATCAAAAGCAAATCGATGTGTCTTTCTTTAATTGTCTCTAAAATTGCCTGGGCTGGATCATGAGCAACCCGAATTTGCGTATGCACGGGAATTTTGCGCTTTTTGCCCAAAGCTTCTGCCAATCTTAGCAAGCGACGACTTTTCGTTGTTCTGACTGGTGTTTCTGTTGGGGAACTGTGGCGGGAGATAGGCATAATTTGTATGCACTCTATTTCATAATGGCGATCGCGAGCAATAGCTGCTGCCATCTCCAGTAGTGTCACGACTGTTTCCGGATTGGCTATCGGTACTAATATTCTTCCTCTACCAGTACTCGGAGAACGCGTTTGATAAACAACATAAGAAGGTTCTGATCGCGACTTAGATTGCTTGTTTTCACAATTAATATGGTTTGCTTCTGCGCGAATAATATCTGCACGGGTAATGATCCCAATCAATCTACGCCCCTCGACAACTGGTAAGCGACTAATTTGATAGCGATCTAATAAATACAGCACATCGCTGAGGCTATGCGTGGGAGTGACTGTTAAAGGATTGCTAGTCATTATTTCGGTGAGACTCGCATCTTTTGGAAGGTTGCGATCGCGTATTTTTAATACATCACTTTGTGTCACAATTCCTACTAGTTTCCCTTCTTCCACTATCGGAAAACCTCGATGATGAGAACGTGAAAAAGCCTCTACTGTTTCATCCAGAGACGTTTCTACTTCTAGAGTTTCTACCCGTCTTTGCATCACATCTGTTGCTTGTACTTTCGTCAGTAGTCCTTCAATAGGAGCTTGTTTTTGGATAGTGATGCCACTTAGTTCTAAAAGTTTGTCATACAATGACCCAGGCACAATCTTTTCGGCAACTAAGTACGATGTCACAGAGCCAATCATCAAAGGTAGCACCAGATTGAAATCTGTGGTGATCTCAAACACAATCACAATAGCCGTAAATGGCACTTTAGAAACACCACTAAAAAAGGCACCCATTCCTGCCAGTGCATAAGTTGTGGGGTTACCCTCTCCCAAAGCGTAGTGCTGGAAGACACCAATAATGTATCCTAAACAAGAACCTAAGATTAGACTAGGAGCAAATAATCCTCCTGGCGCTCCTGAGCCAAATGCGACCAAGGTAAGGATAAACTGAGCGACAAAGGCAAGCGCTACGATGGAAGGATCAACTTCACCAGTGATTACAAACTGCCGTAACTCACTATTATTCCGGAAAGAAGGTGGTAGGAAAGCAACCACTACACCGGAAATAAACCCAGCTAATGCCACTCGTAACGGCAAGCTGATGTGTAAATTACGGTAAATTCCTTGACTTGCAATCAATCCACGATTAAATAATGCAGCTAGTAACCCCGCTAGGACTCCTAAAATCAGGTAAAAGGGAATTTCTGTGACTGAGAAGGTGGTGGAGTAATGACTTGCTGCTAGATGAAGTTGTAGCCTACCACCGCCCAACAGCCGTGAGACGACGCCACCAATGAACGAGGCAATAATGGCAGTTCCTAAAGTTAATCCCGATAAATCTTGAAGTAATTCCTCGACAACAAATATCATGCCCGCAATCGGGGCATTGAAAGCTGCTGACAACCCAGCACCTGCACCAGCGGCGATCATCTGTCGTCGATGATCTGGGGAGGTAGGAACCCAACGACTCATCCCCGCCGCCAAAGCCGCCCCAATATGAACAGTAGGACCTTGCCGCCCTAATGTCAAACCCGACCCCAAGGCGATAATAGAACTCAATAACTTTACAGCTGCCACACGCCATGACAGTCTAACTGGTGCATTCCCAAGAGAGGCTTTGACTTGTGGAATTCCACCACCAACCGCCTCTGGTGCCAATCTCTCCACGAGTAACCCAGCCAAAAATCCAAAGCAAACACCAACGAGTGGTAAGACAAGCCACGCTGGAAATAAGTAGGAAGAATGAACTCGCCATGCTCCTAACCATCCGACGCTAAATTTAAAGAATACAGCTGATAGAGCAGCGACGACCCCGATAACCGATGCTTCTGCGATCGCTAAACCTCTTCTAGGCTGCCACAAAGTGCGAAAGCTCTGAGTGATCACAAGAGGTAACATATTAATTCAAAATTCGCTGCCTGCGGCACGCTCCGCTAACGTTCAAAATTCAAAAATAAATATCACAGGACTTACCCACGAACAACCTAACCATAGTCATTCCAACCTCTGGGAAGCAATCGCAACCCACTGTTTTTAGTGGCGCGTGTGTAAGTCCTATATAAATATGAAACCGCAAATGCACATAGATAAATTATCTGTGTACATCTGTGCCCATCTGTGATTCCAAATCTCCTAAAACCAGATTTTTGCAACAAACCTATCAAGGTTATCACTTGAATCAAGAAGTCGTCACGAAATTTTTTTTCAATTTTGCTTCCCAGTGCTAGATAACCCTTCTACTAATAAAGATGGAGTGTAACAAGAACCGTTCCAGTCAGCATCGTCACCCAGTTTAACTAGTTGTTTAAGAACTGTATAGACGTTTCCAGCCACCATCGTATCTTTGACGCGCCCAATAATGTGACCATTTTGGACACGATATCCCAAATCAACGTTGATGGAAAAGTCACCAGAAATGCCGCCGTTACTTCCCAGGATTTGATCTACGATTAAGCCATCATCCAGATATTGAATCAATTGTTGTAGCGATTCATCTCCAGGCTGGATGAGGAAATTAAATAAACCAGGAGTAGGATAACTGCCTAAACCGGGGCGAAAACCATTACCTGTGGAAGCCATGTTTAACTGGCGTCCGGTGGTGCGATCGCAGTAAAAATGCTGCAACACACCATCTTGGATAAATACTAAAGATTGGGTTGGGGTACCTTCATCATCAAATGGGCAACTATAAGGTCCTGCGTAGGGATCTTGGTAGAGGGTGAGAATTGGTGACATCACTGGTGTACCAATGCGTTCTACCCAGGGAGAAGCTTTTTCCAAGACTCGCTTGCCATTTAAAGCTGCTTGTACAGTTCCCCAAAGCATATCAGCAGCTTTAGAAGTAAACAAAACTGGAACGCGACCGTTGGGAGATGTAACATTTTCTTTTGCCCAAGCCAACCGCTGTAAAATTTGGTGAGCAACTCTGTCTGGCTGAAGGTTACCTCTTTTGGTTTGACCATCAGAAACGCTCAAAAAGTCGTCACCTCGTACCCACTCTGCTTCTACATAGCAACTCAGGGTTGTGTCGCTATAATGGCAATCTAAACCTTTGGTGTTGACAAGTCTGGTGGTTTCAACATCACATTCCCACTCACTTGTACAAATAACATCTGGATATGCGTCGCGGATGATGGCGATCGCTTGTTTGCCCCACTCGACCAACTTTTCTATGGGTACATCTTCACCCAGGTTTGGGTAAGAAGGCTTAGAATCACCGTTTAATTCCACTGCTTCAGGTTGATTGAGTTGACTTAAGGCTAAAGCACGTTCCACCAATGCTTGCGGTTGCACAGGGCCGTAAGCCACGGCTAATCCGGGACATCCATTGCGCCACAGCCGCAGTGCTGTGCCTTCAGATTGGCTAGTTTCCAACTGCTTGAGGCGATTTGCCTCAAAAAACACAGGTCGAGACAGCGATTTTGACTGATAGACCTCAGCTGCTTCCGCACCCGATTTTATCGAGAGTTCCAGCAGTTGTTCCACCAGAAAATTATTTGGTAATTCTTTATACACCATATTTTCTTGGCTGTGGACTTGGAAATTGGCAATAGGAAATGGATGGTTGTTAGTTGTTAGTTATCAATTGTTGATGACTAACAATTAACCACTCCCCACCAACCTTTATCCATCTAAAAAGTTTGTAAGTTGACTCCCGCTACAGCCAAGGGCTTGGCGGTGCCTTTATCAAATTTACGGCACATTGACCTCTTGCAACAGCCAAAACCCCGCAAAAGATTCTTCTTGAGGATTGGACTGTACTGCGATAAAATGCACCCCATTAGCTTTTTGCTTTGCTTCTTCAAAGCTTTTGGCTTCTGCTAGTGTTTGAGAGTTTTTGAGATTTGCCAAAATCCAGCTTTCAGTTGCACCGGTTTCTAAAAGCAATCTCGGCTCTTCCTTATCATCTAATTTCAACCAGGCTAACTCTAAACCGGAGATCCAACCTGCGATTGGCAATGCTCTTGGTGAGAATATCAAAATACCAGGAATAGGAGTTTCAGGGGAAATTTGCGCCAATTCAAAGGGAAAAGCTTCACCAAAACCTATTTCCCACTCGTGCATTCCCGTAAATTCCGATTGTTGTAAAGTAACAAATATCCACTGCTTTCCTTCCAAAGCGTCTGGTAAGCGTTGGGGTAAAGGGTTATCTAGGCGCACAGATGGATTTGTTCCAGCTTGATAGCCCGGTTCTTGAGGATAAACTTCTTCCATCCGCTGTTCTAGCCATTGGTTAAGCAGCAAAGTGCGGCGACTTGGCTGAGCGGAAATACCTAAATCTTTGCAAGCTTTGGTAATCATATTGTTCATTTGGCGGCGGAAAAAGCGTATTCTTATTGGTGTTTTTCCTGCTTGGCTAATTGCTTCTTCCAACGCAGTCCGCAGCCACACTGAATTCACCTCAGTGCTGGGGCAATATTTCGCAAAGCGAAAGATAGAATCAATTTTCGTTCGGGTTTCCAAAGGAGTTTCGCATACCAAAACTTCCCAAACCTTTTTCTGATTTTCGTCCAGAATCGGACGCGAGTAAAAATCAAGTTCCCAAATACTGCCCATGTGATGCCGTTATGATTTGGCTACTTTCTTATATTTTCATCATACGAGGGTACAGGTAACCTTGGGACAAGTCAAAGGGAGATCAGGGGAATAAGTGAGGGAGTGGAGGAGAAAGGAGAAGGGAGCAGGGAGAAGATGAGAAAATTTTCATCCGTGACTAAATCCATAAATGTGCTGGGCTATGTAGGATAGTCTTGTAATTAATATAACATTTTACGAATGAGCGATAAGCGTTTGCGTAGCGCGCCCTATGCCTGCGGCACGGCTACGCCTATCGGCGCTAGCTTGCTGCCAAAGGCAGATCGCACTCTGAGATAGCAAAACTTAACAAAATTGGCGATTCAAACAGATGAGATTAAGTAGGTCGGCGTAAATAATTATCGTTGAAATAAGGCAGGGAGCCAGTGCGTTGCGGTGAGGCAGCGCGGACGCCACATGCCTAGTAGGTCTCCCAACCTAGGCATGTGGCGGAGCGCGTTAGCTCCGGCCCCCTTAGGGGCTAGCGGAACCGTTCGGCACGGGGCCGTGCCCGTTAGGCGCAGCCGTGGCGTTAGCCATAGGACTCAGGTTTTCCCCGATAGCCCTCCGGGGAGAACCTTCGGTTCCGCTTCGCTAACGCCAGTCGCCTGCGGAGGGAGACCCTCCCGCAGCGCTGGACTCACCGTAAGGCGTGGCGTTAGCCATAGGGCGTTGGGGTTCCCCCCGTTGTAGCACCTGGCTTAACTCATCCCCCGGCTATGAAATTTTCACTCCGTTTAATTTCATAAAAAGCCGGGGGGAAATCGAACTCATTAGTCCTTAGTCGCGAGTCTTAGTAGTTTTAGTTCCTAAGAGGAACCGCTGCGCTACATGATTTTTCGTATTTAATCATACTAATGACTAATGACCAATAACTAATGACTAAGGCGACAAGGCGACAATTCCTCCCCGCTCTAGAACGAACAGGGCAACCGAAGTCGCCTTCTGGTGAGCAGGGGGCTTTTAGCAGGGAGAGAAAAGGTTTAAGCCTTTAGGGCAAAACAAAATTGAACGTCATTACAATGAAGCAGATTTAGCTCATGATATTGAGATAATTAAAGCAGGTTTTTAGAAATTGTGACGGTTGTTTGTAATGCTACGCCATTGATAAATTTTGCAGCTATTAATCGCCTTGATATTTTGGAGACTGCATTTGTCCAAATTGTTATTCCCCAAGCCGTCTATGATGAAACAACAGTTAGAGGATTTCCAGGATCAGAATTTGTGTTGCAAGCAATTGGTTCTAAGTGGTTGCAAGTTCGTTCAGTTTCAACTGTAGCATCCAACATACCGCCAGAATTAGATAACGGTGAACGTGAAGCAATTGCTTTAGTACTAGAAATTGGTGAACGGCGAATTTGGTTGGATGAACGTGAAGCACGCCAAGTTGCTCAAAGTTTGGGATTATAAGTAATTGGTACTTTAGGTGTTCTTTTATTGGCAAAAAATAGAGAGATGATTACACAAGTTCAACCCTTGCTCGATGCTATGATTGATAGCGCTCAATACTGGGTGAATCGCACTCTTTATGAACAAGTCTTACGACAAGCGGGAGAATTAATTAAGTAGGCAACAGATGTGAACCATTCCACCAAAAAAATGACTACTCAGACAAGCATCATATTTGGATTGTCGCGCCATCACTACCACTAGCTAAAGTTCTGCATAGCAAAACTTAACAAAATTGGCGATTCAGACGTTTGAAGGGATTATAGTAGATGACAACGGCTGAGCGACGCCTAACTATGATCTACTGTCTCAACCCCAGTTGCGAGAAGCCCCAAAATCCAGATGGTGCATATTTCTGCCAAAGTTGCGGTATACAATTGATACCTCAGTTGCGAAACCGCTATCGCATTATCCAACCATTGGGAGGGGGGGGATTTGGCAGAACTTTTTTGACAGAAGATGAAGACAAACTGAATGAGCATTGTGTTGTCAAGCAACTCGCACCGCAAGTCCAAGGAACCAGCGCCCTGCATAAAGCAACAGAACTCTTTCAACAAGAAGCGCGGCGTCTGCAACAACTTGGAGAACATCCACAGATTCCAACTTTGTATGCCTACTTTAAAGATGATAACTACTTGTATTTGGTGCAGCAGTTTATCCAAGGGCAAACTTTGCGAGAGGAGTTGAGACAACAGGGACTGTTCGGTGAGGAAAAAATTTGGGAACTGTTGAATGAACTCTTACCTGTGCTCAAATTTGTTCACGAACATCAAGTTATTCATCGGGATATAAAACCAGAAAATATTATTCGTCGTTCCTCCGAAGATGGTAGAAAAGATTTAGTGCTAATTGATTTTGGTGTTGCCAAGCAGTTAACAGTAACTTCTTTAGAGCATACGGGTACAGTTATTGGTTCCTATGGCTATGCACCAATTGAACAAATGAAGTATGGCAGTGCATATCCAGCAAGCGATTTGTTTAGTTTAGGTGTAACTTGCTTTCATCTATTAACAGGAATTCACCCATCTGGGCTTTACATGGAACATGGCTATGGTTGGGTGATGCATTGGCGGCAATATCTCAAGTCTGGCATATCTCCAAAACTGGATCAGGTGTTAGACAAGTTATTACAAAAAGATATTGAGCCTCGTTACCAGTCCGCTGATGAAGTTTTGCAAGACTTACGTCAAAAGCAACAACCAGAAGTCATTCCAGCAAATATGACTGCAACGCGATACACGGGGCGTCAAGCCTCCGGCTTATCGCCTTCAGCAATTTCCTTACAGTCATCAGTTTTTCCCACTGTTCCAAGCACTATTCTTCAACCAAGAACTCAGTGGAATAAATCTCTGCTAATAGGATGTTTTATTACACTTTTTGCGTTAATTGGAATTATTTCTTACTGCCAACTGTTTGGGCGAACTTCAGTCCTAACTGGACATTCAGGTGAAGTTAATTCTTTAGCATTCAACCCTAAAGGTACTACTCTTGCTAGTGGCAGTGATGACAAAACGATCAAACTTTGGAACTTCAACAGAAGAAAAGAAATTCGCACTCTTAAGGGACATAAAGGTATTATTTATTGTGTCGCAATTAGCCGGAATGGTCAAACTCTTGTCAGTGGTAGTCAGGATAACACAATCAAAGTCTGGAATTTGAAGACGGGGCAGGAAATTCGCACTCTTAAAGGACATTCCGGTCTGATTAATTCTGTTGCTATCAGCCCAGATGGTGAAAAAATTGCCAGTGGTAGTTATGATAATACAATCAAAGTCTGGAACTCTAAGACGGGGCAGGAAATCCGCACTCTGACGGGGCATACAAGAGAAGTTCTGTCTGTCGCCATTAGTCCGGACAATCAGAAGCTAGTTAGCGCCAGTGCAGACAGAACTATCAAAGTGTGGAATCTGAATACAGGAAAAGTTATACTCACCCTCAAAGGTCATGAAGGTGATGTGAATGCCCTTGCCATTAGCCCGGATGGTCAATTGTTAGTGAGTGGCAGCGATGATAAAACTGTTAAAGTATGGAATTTCAATACAGGAAGAGAAATACGTACTTTTCGAGAGTATGCAGCTGATGTGAGTGCGATCGCTTTCAACCCAGATGGCAAAACAATTGCTAGTGGTAGCGATGACGGTATAGTTAAAATCTGGAATCTGAGTACAGGAGAGGAAATAACCTCCTTTGGCGCACATACAAGCGAAGTTTTTGCTGTCGCTTTCAGTCCAGATGGCAAAACTTTGGTGAGTGGTGGTAAGGACAAAACTATCAAGATTTGGCCAGTTCCTTAACTCATAATAGCTATCGACCATTGATAATGGCGATCGTTGTTTGCAAGGATAAACCGACACTAGCTGCTAGTTCTTCTAATGCTACTTGTTCGCTTGTACTCGTACTCAGCATTTGAGTTGCGGCTGTGACATAGTCAGGATTTTCAAGATCATTAACGCTCCCACCAGAGGTTGTTTGGGAATTGAGACGATTCGCACTCAGCTTTTGCATTCGGTAAGCGGCAATTTTCGAGGCTTGATGTGCTTGGAGATATGCAACATAGTTTTTTATGATCGCCACTCGTTTTTGGAGCTTGGCTTCATTCCAACGAGCCTCTATGATAGGTAGTTTTTTAATGCTCCTCAGAAGCTTAATCGGATCGATTGTGACGGTGAGGGAAAAACTGTGCTCGCTGACAGATGAAACCTCAGGTAAGGTTAAATTTGTTGTCGTTTGAGACGGCGATAATTCTACGCTCACAACGTCCGAAAAAGCACTCAGTCCCATTTCAGCTTTTGTCTCCTGTACTTGAGCAGAGTTGCGCTGGGCAATGACAACTAACTGCTCAATAATTTTGAGATCTTTTTGCGTAATCTCAGTTTGAAGGGGTTCAGGTTCATTGCTGGCATTTAAGTTCTCTTTGGATGCAATTACAGGAAAAGGAGTACCGACAAGTGTGATGGTAACGAGAATGATCAAACTCTGCATCCAAGATGTTGAGAGCCATTGTGCAATCAGTATGCGGGTTGATTTAATTTGATGCACCACCTATAATTCATAACTCGCCTCCCTTTTGACTATATCAATAGATGACAAAAGTTATTACTAAGGACAAATATAATTTCAATTAAATGAATTTTGAATTACTTATTATCGCGGAGGCGGTAGAATAAACCTAATTTTCCAAGCTTCCAAAGACGAAATATGATAATGCATCCTACCCTCCAAAGTGCATTTGCCAACCGCCGCGCTCTCAAAGTTATCAGTGGCTTGAATAACTTTGATCGCGATACAGTGCGAGCAATTGTCAAAGCAGCCCATCACGGTGGTGCAACTTTTGTTGATATCGCCGCCGATTCTGCTTTGGTACAAATGGCAAAAGAGTTGACAGATTTACCTGTTTGTGTGTCCGCAGTCGAACCAGAGAAATTTGTCCAAGCTGTTGCAGCAGGTGCAGATTTGATTGAAATTGGTAATTTTGATTCTTTTTATGCTCAAGGACGCAAATTCGAGGCTGAGGAAGTTTTAGCACTAACTCACCAAACCCGCGTTCTCCTTCCTGAAATCACCCTTTCTGTGACTGTTCCCCATATTTTGACACTAGATCAGCAGGTACAGTTGGCAGAGGATCTGGTAAAAGCTGGCGCAGATATCATCCAAACCGAAGGTGGAACCAGTAGCAACCCAACTCACCCTGGAACTTTGGGACTCGTTGAAAAAGCTGCTCCTACTTTAGCAGCAGCTTATGAAATTTCTCGTGCGGTGTCAGTTCCAGTGTTGTGTGCTTCTGGTATTTCCAGCGTCACAGCACCTCTGGCTGTTGCTGCTGGTGCAGCGGGTGTTGGTGTTGGTTCTGCTATCAACCAACTCAACAGCGAAGTCGCCATGATTGCTGCTGTACGTGGTTTGGTGGAAGCGTTGGGAACTGTCAGCACTTTTGGTGCGATCGCGTAGCGGCTTCTAAAGGAGCATCGCGTTGAAGTTACGCGATGAGGAAGTGGGAAGCCAAGGAGCTAAAGAGGGAGGGAGCGAAGGAGGGAAAATCTCTTACTTTCTCACTCCCAGCCTACGGCACGAAGCGCCCCGGAGGGGGGCGCTGCGCAAACGCGCTTCACCCCCTCACCCCCTCTACGCCAAACAATCCTTGAGGCTATAAATCACGTGATTTTGCTGTTCTTCTGATAATTCTGGGAACATGGGCAAGGATAAAACTTCCTGGCTAGCTTGTTCAGCTACTGGTAATTGTCCCTCTTTGTATCCCAGATTTTCATAAACTGGCTGTAAGTGTAAAGGGCGGGGATAGTAAATCATTGTGTTTACACCCCGCTCTTGCAATAAACTCTGAATCGAGTCCCTTTTGTTGTCTTGTACGCGAATGGTGTACTGATTCCAAACTCCCATACCTCCAGCCAATTCTTGGGGTACAATCAGACCAGGAATTTGATTTAGGTACTGGTGATAACGAATAGCAACTTGCCGCCGCTGATTATTCCAAAAATCTAGATATCGCAGCTTAATTTGAAGAATAGCCGCTTGCATAGCATCCAAACGGCTGTTGACACCAATTTCCTCACAATGATATCGATTTTTTTGACCGTGCTCTTTTAAGAATCGTAACCGGGCTGCGATTTCGGGATCGTTAGTTGTGATTGCTCCGCCGTCACCGCACGCACCGAGATTTTTGGTAGGGTAAAAACTAAAGCAACCGATGTGTCCAATACTTCCTACCTTTTGCCCGACCCAGTTTGCCCCTGTAGACTGAGCACAATCTTCTATTACGACTAAATTGTGTGCTTTTGCTACATTCATCAATGCAGCCATATCCACAGGTTGACCAAACAAGTTAACTGGGATAACTGCTTTGGTTTGGCGCGTGATTGCAGCTGCGACTTGGTTTACATCTAGATTAAACGTAGTCGCATCGATATCAACAAACACTGGTTTCGCACCCACAGCACTGATAACCTCAGCAGTGGCGATAAAAGTAAATGGTGTCGTAATCACTTCATCGCCTGCACCAATGTTTAAAGCTTTAAGTGCTAAGAAAAGAGCATCAGTACCTGAGTTGCATGTTACACATTCAGTGACACCAATATATGTGGCGAACTGTTGCTCAAAGCCTGCTACTATAGGACCGCCAATATAACGACCAGAAGCAAGAACCTCTAAAACAGCTGCGCTGACTTCTGCTTCTATAATGGTGTATTGTTGCTTAATATCAAAAGCTGGTACGGAATGATTTAGACTTTGAACCATGAGATTTTATCTTAACTTCAAGATAGATACTGACGTTAGATTTGGTGCCCCTGATCGTTTTGAATCAAAAAGCTCGTGAAAGTCTTCTTCCTCAAATTCACATTATTTAAGAGTTTTCACGGAAGTTTTTTTTCAAAAAGGTTACTATCTTCTAGGGTGCAAGGAATTGTATATCCACCAAGAATCAATACCGAATATGAAAGTTCCCGGTGAGTACTTTTAGAGGAACAGGGAATAAAGGACTGAGCACGCATAGTGCAACCTATTACCTGTAACCTGTAATCTATACCTTATAACGTATATGTACAAGAGGTAGAAAACCAATGCAGGAGCTGATCAAGCTAGATTTCGTCGATTTGGCTTTTGCTGTTGGATTGATGGGCGCAGCCATAGCTTTATCCGCGTGGGAACGAATAGGATTAGAGTTCAATTTAGCCCTCGCAACAGGCAGAACTTTCCTACAATTAGCCGTATTGGGATATGTTTTGGAGTTCATCTTTGCTTTAGATAATCCTTGGGCAGTTTTGGCGATATTAGCAGTTATGCTGACGATTTCAGCAATTGTCGCACGAAATCGTATTACTCAAAAAATACCGCAGATGTTGCCCTTGGTGTGGGGATCAATTTTGCTCAGTACAACCATAACACTGGTTTATACTAATGTACTGATTCTTCAACCAGACCGATGGTTTGAGCCACAGTATGTGATTTCTCTAGGAGGAATAGTATTAGGTAATGCAATGAACGCCGCTGCGCTGGCTGGAGAACGTCTTGTTAGTATTATGAATGCAACTCACTTAGAAATAGAAACTCATTTAAGCTTGGGTGCAACTCCACAACAGGCGATCGCACAATATCGTAAAGATGCTGTTCGCGCTGGATTGATTCCTACTCTTAATCAGATGATGATTATTGCTATGGTGACGCTACCAGGAATTATCACTGGTCAGTTACTCAGTGGCATTAATGCTCGCGAAGCTGCATCTTACCAAATTTTGATTATGTTTATGGTTGCTTTTGCCAATTTGCTGACAATATTGTTAGTCACTCGGGGAATATGTCGTCAATATTTTAATTCCACCGCCCAGCTGGTGAGATAAAGGCGTAACTTATACCAAATTGCATTCTCACTTGGATGTTTGGGCAGTAGTTTCGAGCTTAGTTGACTTACTTGTGTGTACCTAGCGATGTATATTCTAATCAGTCATAAGAAAGAGACCCTTATTTATTTTTTATCGCTAGGATAAATTTAATCTTGTATTCACAACACTTTGGGTCATCTACATATAATCGGTAAAAACTATGGAACCTCTGATGGTTGAAAAAGAGACTCATTCTCAACCTGATGCCAAAAATCACCGGTACATTGCTAAAGCTGCCGTAGCATTAACGGTGCTACTAGCATTAGTATTGCAAGTAATAACGCAGGAAATTAGTTTGGGAATCACGGAATGCCTAGCAAAGGAACTTGCGGTATCCTCTTTACTCGTGCAACACTACTCAATAGCTACTTTGCGCAAGATTTTATTATTCGGGGTAGATTTATTTCTGGCTATTTAGCTCATCTCATGCATACTATTCAAAATAACAAAAAACCCCGTTTAGGATCTGCTAGACGGGGTCTATTTTTGTCTTGCGCTGTATGAGATAACCAAAGCTACAGCTTTGGTATTAAACCGAGTTGCTGAAGAACACCCAAAGCATCTTCTTGCTCTAGCTCTTCGGTGATTTTGCCTTCGACAATGCGGTAAATTATAATTCCTGTCCACGATACTGACTTTTCTGTTGGAGGGAGGTTTAGAACCTTTATCTCTCCCTTATGAGTGCCTTGAGCAGTCCAGCTGATCGCAACCTTGTCCCCTTCAGCAATTGCATCTGTAATTGTAAACTGTAGATTGGGGAAACCAGTGTGAATGTCAGCGACCCATGATTTAAAACCCTCACAATCAAGTGTTCTGTGGAAGTATTGGGTAGTAAACCTTGAAGTCATCGCTAGCAAGTTCGTCTACTACAGCCAAATTTCCCTTTCCCCATGTCTGTTCACAGAATTGTAGGGCGATTTCTTTGTTTTGTTGTGCTGACATGACTAGTTATGTGACTATTGTAAGTTTCCTTTTGGGATTTGACTAATTTTATAGCTACCATAACCGATTTTTCTGCTTGCACAGACTTTACCTTGTACATTTGTATCAATGTATTAACAAATATATTTGTTATTATACGTACTATAGAAATCCTAAATCATTGATGAACAACAAGATTACTGACTTATAAGAAATGTAAAAAAATTAAAAGTTTCTATTGTTACAGAATGTGTGGAAAAATTTTAGCAAAATTACAGAGGTAAGTAATGATGTTATATTTTAGTAAAAAACTAATTTATGATAAAAATCAATAAATGTATCTTATCGATTTAAGAAACTAAATAAAATTGATAAAAAAATAGAAAGATTTCTAGTCAAAAAAAGCTTTATCCTGCAATTAGGGGGCAGCGTGAATGTTTTGGACAGCACTGCAGCCACCTTTATGATGTGGCAAAAAGGTCTGTGTCAATGGATTTATTAGAATACCAAGTGAAAGAATGGTTTGCGAACATAGGCATTCCTGTATTGCCTTCGCAACGAATTGACCATCCCACGGATTTAAAACGTTTAAAAATTCGCTACCCAATTGTTCTGAAATCTCAAGTCAATGCGGTGGAACGAGCAAAAGTAGGTGGAGTCAGGTTTGTAGGAACGACAATTGATGCGATCGCCGCAGCACGAAGTATCTTTAATTTGCCAATTTTAGGACAATTGCCAGAAGTGTTACTGGCAGAAACTAAGTACGAAACTGAACAAGAATTTTATCTTGCTGTGGTCTTGGATACAGCTGTCTGCCGTCCTATACTTTTAGGTTGTACTGAAGCAGAGGACATAGATTGGGAATCAGCAGATGAAAAAATGCACTACGTCGTTGTTGAACAAGAGTTTTCCCCATTTTATGCTCGACAACTAGCGTTGAAAATGGGCTTGCAAGGTGCATTGATACAGTCAGTGAGCACTGTTGTTGAGAAGATGTACCACTTATTTGTAGAAAAAGACTTGGACTTGGTGGAAATCAATCCTTTAGGTGTAAGTGCCTCTGGTCAAGTTATGGCGCTTAATGGTAACGTCAGCGTTAACGAACGAGCAATTGGTCGCCATCCAAATATCGCTGATATGGCACAAGCAATGGTAAATCCTTATACCAGTAGCGATACAATCAGGAATTTGGGCAACTGGGATGTAGTAGAAATGCACGGTAAAATTGCCATTTTGGGCAATGGTGCTGGATTGGTAATGGCAACTTTAGACTTGGTGGTTAATAGTGGTGGGAAGCCTGGGGTATGTTTGAACCTTCGCCATGCGTCTGTTACTGATGCCTCACCAACTACCTTTAAGAGTCGCTTGGAAAAAGCTTTAAAAAACATAGCTACTGATAAAAGTATTCAGGTAATACTCATTAATTTCTTAGGTAGCATTTCTCAAGGTAGCGAAGTTTCTCAAGTCATTGGCGAGTTTGTAGAAAATAGTATGAGTGAAGCTCAACTATTGATGGCTAAGTCAAATGGCGGTAAACGTCGAGAGAACAATTTTCCCCGCTTAGTCGTCCGTCTTGCTGGTTCTGAGTTCGATACAGCAAGAATTGATATAGCCGCACTGAAAACTCCAACTGATACGTCGATAACGGTAGTCGAAAATTTAGATGAGGGCGTAGCAGAAGCAATCCGTTTGGCTAAATCAACAGCACATAGAAGGTTTTAACTAATTCACCTATAGGACTACTGTTTGATTTTTGCGAAGCTTGGTACAGTTATCAGTTATCAGTTACCAGTTACCAGTTACCAGTGATCAATTGTTCCCTGTTTACTGTTCACTGTTCACTGTTCACTGTTCCCTGTTTCTTCCCTGTGTTAATACAAGTAATTTCACAAATTCTATAGTATGAATTTAACACCATACAGCAAAGTGTTAATCCAAGGCTTTTCTGAGTACATTACAGCAAATCATGTTGCTCAAATGAAAGCCAATGGTACAAATTTGGTCGCTGGGGTTAATCCTGGATGGGGTGGACAACAAATCTACAGTCTGCCAGTCTTCGACCTTGTAGAGGAAGTCGTGGATAAATTTGGAGTTATTGATACTACAATTATCTGCGTACATCCTTACCAAGTTCTAGATGCAGCACTAGAAGCCATCGCATCTAATATCCGCCAAATCATCATCATCTCCCCTGGCGTACCACCGTTGGATATGGTACAACTACTTCGTAAAGCCGAAGCAAAAGAAACCCTGATAGTAGGACCAAATAGTCCTGGAATTATCATACCGGGAAAAATCCTTTTAGGAACTCAACCTAGTGAATTTTATACTGAAGGTAAAGTAGGAATACTAAGTCGAAGCACGACTCTCACCTACGAAATAGCTAGGGAATTAACTGATGCTGGTTTGGGACAGTCGATGAGTGTCAGCATTGGAAGTGATGCGATCGTTGGTTCGTCTTTTCTGCAATGGCTGCAAATATTGGATGAAGATGAAGCCACAAAGGCAATAGTTTTGGTTGGACAACCCGGTGGCGATCGCGAAGAAGCAGCAGCACGATATATTGCCGAAGCAATTGATAAACCAGTTGTTGCTTATGTTGCAGGTAGAGAAGCACCTCCCGCAAAACATTGGCGTCAAACTGGAACTTTGGCGGCTGTCATCGGACGCGATCCCGATTTTGGCACAGCAAAAAACAAATTAGCTGCCTTTTCCTTTGCCAGAGTTCCAGTTGCAGAACGTCCTTCTCAGATACCAGAATTGGTAAAGAAGGCGATGAGATAGTTATTGTCAATCTATCAAAAGTCAATTGCTCAACCAAGAAATCGCACTTTAGTAGTTCTTGCGATAAGTAGCCCCGCGTCTACGCCTTTGGTCATCGATTTTTTTTAAGTGGTTACGCAAAATTATTTATGTCATTGCGTTAGCGTAGCGTGCCCGGAGGGCATACGAAATGAAATGTAGCGAAGCAATCTCCAAAGCCTTGCGATTGCTTCATTTCGCTTCGCTCCATTCGCAATGACAAATGTGTATTTAATTTTGCATTAGTACTTATTTTCCGGTTGACTTTTTACGAGTTGACACGATATTATATAGATGATGGAAAAGGTGTGCGCAGACGAACCCACTTTCTCAGCAGTATTAGTGGTGCAGCAGCAACCACAGACAAAGAAAGATCATTAAGCCAAAAAAGAAGAAGAAAGCAAGCTTAACCCAACCTCGCTGAAACCACATTTTTAACTTCTGTTTATTAGAGGAGAGGGAAACAGAGTTAATTTTGGCTATCTTAGTTTGAGTGTATTCAATAAGCGGTTCATAGTTAATGGAAGCAGCGAGTTCAGCAGCTTGATGCAAGGAGTCAAGCGCGGCGTCTTTGTTTCCCACAACTACATGAACATCAGCGAGAAATAGAAGGTTGCGGCTTTGGCTGTAGATATCGCCAATTTGAATGTAAAGGTTTTGAGCCTGTTGGAGATATTGTAGTCCTTGGGCTGGTTCATCTTGTAATTTGCCAAACTCTTGGAGTATGTTCGCTTCACCAAGGCGAGCGCCAATCTCGCGGTAAAATACTAATGCTTGTTGGTAGTTTTGTAATGCTTCCTCACGACGATCAAGGAATTGCAAAACATCGCCTATGGCTGTTAAAGTATTGGCTTCACCAAGGCGATCGCCAATCTCGCGGTAAAATCCTAATGCTTGTTGGTAGTTTTGTAATGCTTCCTCACGACGATGCAGGAATTGCAAAACATCGCCTATGGCTGTTAAAGTATTGGCTTCACCAAGGCGATCGCCAATCTCGCGGTAAAATCCTAATGCTTGTTGGTAGTTTTGTAATGCTTCCTCACGACGAGCAAGGAATTGCAAAACATCGCCAATCGCTTTTAAGGTATTCGCCTCACCAAGGCGAACGCCAATCTCGCGGTAAAATTCTAAAGCTTGTTGGTAGTTTTGTAATGCTTCCTCACGACGATCAAGGAATTGCAAAACATCGCCATAAACCTTACACGCATTAACAAAAGACAATACCTCTTGTTGATTTTCTGGTTTCCATTTCTGTAACAAGCGTTCGTAAAGAGTTAAGCGCACAGCATTATAACCCCGCAGTTGTAGTAATTTGTCACAACTGCTATATCGATCATCGGGGTTAGTTTGGTGTTCAATTATGTTTAAAGCTTGTAAATACTGCCCAGTTTCACAGTTATGATGAAAAATCTCTAGATATTCTGCGACTGCTTCGAGTTTATCGCTGGGTAAAAGCTGAGGTTTGCGGCGTTGTTCGTAATAAGCAATTGCTTTTTGATGTGCTTGTGTCTGATTTTCTCCCTTCTGCTGCAAGTAGCCTTGAATTAACGGCTGAAACTGAAATTTCCAAATTCCTTGTTGTTTCTTCTCCTGCAAAAGAGAACGCTTTGTCAATTGATGCAGTTCTGCTTCTGTCACCTCTTGTTCTGATAACATAACAGTTGCTGCCTCTCGGTCAAAAGCAAGACGATACACGCTGAGATTAAATAATAGGTTTTGTAAATTGGGGGTTAGGCGGTTTATACTCGCATCCAGAATTTTTGCAATGTTTGCTTCTGGATCGTCTCGATGCAAACCAAGAACTTGAAATATATTGTGTTTCCATTCACTGATATCTGCCTCATCTGCTGCATGCAGTAACCCAGCCGCCAACTTGAGTAATAAAGGATGTCCACCTGCTTGGTTGACAAATTGGCTCAATTGTGAATCATCGCCCTGTATTTCTAGTTCTTGCAGTAACCTCACCCCTGCATCAATAGAAAGTCCATCTAGTCGTTGCCATCGGCTTTGATTTATTGTGTTGTCAGGCAAAGCAGGTTGCTCTCGGCTAGTGACTAGAATAATACTGCGACTCTCGGAACTCAACCAGCGCAACAAAAACTGGTGATAAGCTTCATCCTTCCATTGTCCATTAGCTTGCAGTAAGGTTTCGAGGTTATCCAGTACCAACAAATACCGCTTTGACTGGAGAGCGTTACAAAGAGCAATAATAAGATCATCATCTTTCTCAGGCGCAACCTGACCAAATTTATCCAGCAACCAACGTCCCCAAACTGCAAAGGGGTAAGCTTGGCTAAAAGTTGTCCAGACTTTTTCCGCAAACTCTTCAACTGGATCAGATATTTTAACAATCAGTTTAGCAATCAGTGCCGATTTACCAAAGCCTCCCGCCGCGATGACACCTATCAAACGTACCTGACTTTCTTCCAGCCACGCCTGCAATTTGGCAAGTTCCTCTGTCCGTCCCTGCCAGTGGCTGGTATCGGGGCGGCGCTGATCAATAATAGTATTAGGGGCATTTAACTTTGTCCACTGCCACTCGGACGACTGTAGTCAGGGTTGCTGGTAGTAACTATTATTTATAGTATTAACACCTATGTAATTTGTGCCGCCTTGATTTGTGACGTCATTCTTGGTTTGATTACCAGTGTTGTTTGTACCATCAATATTCATCAGCATCTGGCTATTGTCTTGAATTTTTCCAGCATGAATTTCTCGCGCTAACACTTGGACTTGATCAGCAAACTCCTGATCAGCGTTCATCGTGTCGCGCAAATAGACTGCAAGTCCTTGTAGTTCTTCTTCCTTACCTTGCTCAATCGCAGTCAAAGTGCTAGCTGTATTCCTATTTACACTGAGTTTCTCACGAATAATTCGATATAACTCATCAATTTTCTTGAGTGCAGCCTCCGTAAATTTCTCCCCCAGTTTGCCTACACTTGACTCAAAAAACTTACCACAAGCAAGTTTTGCTATTACAAGCGCTGCTGAAAAGGTTACAGGATTAGTCATATCTGTAAGTTCCTTAATTTTTTATAGCTATATTTTTTAATACAATATTATATTCTAATTATCAGTAAAATTTCGGTTCTTGTATTCATCTCTAATCTTAAAGCAACACAACTCAGTTAGCAGTTACCAGTTATCAGTTATCAGTTATCAGGTAGGAAACGGACTCGTCCACCGCTTCTTCACCCTTCGGGTTCGCCAGATGCTTACGGAGGGAAACCCTCCTGCAGCACTGGACTCACTGTTCACTGTTCACTGTTAAGCGTTCCCTGATTGAAAAACTTGTTAGACGCATGACAACCCTTAACAATGAGAGAAAGAACTAACAACAAACTCCTAACATCTACTTATGAGCTTTCGTGACGAATTTAAACTGTTGCTACGCGCCCGCTACCCTCTGATTTACATCCCAACATACGAAGAGGAACGAGTTGAAAGCGCTATCCGGGAAGAAGCCGCGAATCAGGGTAGTCGTCCAGTGTATACTTGGGATTTTGTGGATGGTTACCAAGGTAATCCGAATGATGCGGGATTTGGTCGGCGTAACCCTCTACAAGCTTTGGAATTGGTGGAAAAACTCCCGGCTTCTGCGCCAGCAGTGTTTATTTTACGAGATTACCATCGCTTTTTAGAAGATGTGGCGATCGCCCGCAAACTCCGCAACTTCGCTCGACTCCTCAAGTCTCAGCCAAAAAATATCGTCTTACTATCCCCAAGAATTTCGATTCCTGATGACTTAACAGAAGTTCTCACAGTTCTGGAATTTCCCTTACCCGCAGCAGCCGAAATTAAAATAGAAGTCGAACGCTTATTAGCTGCAACTGGTCATTCTCTTCCTACTAAAGTCTTAGATGATTTGGTGCGCTCCTGTCAAGGACTCTCGATGGAACGCATTCGTCGGGTTTTAGCAAGAGCGATCGCCACTCACGGAGAATTGCAACCACAAGATGTAGACTTGGTTTTGGAAGAAAAGCGCCAAACGATTCGCCAAACCCAAATCCTCGACTTTTACCCAGCCACAGAGCAAATTTCTGATATTGGCGGACTAGATAACCTCAAAGATTGGCTTTTGCGTCGGGGTGGCGCATTTACCGAAAGGGCGCGACAATATGGTTTACCGCATCCCCGTGGTTTAATGTTGGTGGGAATTCAGGGAACTGGGAAATCGTTAACTGCAAAGGCGATCGCTCATCACTGGCATTTACCTTTGTTGCGTCTGGATGTGGGAAGATTGTTTGGCGGTTTGGTGGGTGAGTCGGAATCTCGCACGCGACAAATGATACAAGTTGCCGAAGCCCTTGCACCTTGCGTTTTGTGGATCGATGAGATTGACAAAGCCTTTTCCGGACTTGGTAGCAAAGGTGATGCGGGAACCACGAGCCGTGTTTTTGGTACATTTATTACCTGGTTAGCCGAGAAAACCTCACCCGTGTTTGTTGTTGCGACTGCGAACGACATTCAAGCGCTACCACCAGAAATGTTACGAAAAGGACGCTTGGATGAGATTTTCTTTGTTGGTTTACCCAGCCAAGAAGAAAGAAAAGCCATTTTTAATGTACACTTATCTCGACTGCGCGCCCATAACTTAAAAAATTACGATATTGACAGATTAGCTTACGAAACACCCGATTTTTCGGGCGCAGAAATTGAGCAAACCTTGATTGAAGCGATGCACATCGGATTTAGCCAAAATCGGGACTTTACCACCGATGATGTTTTAGAATCTGCCAGTCAGATTATACCACTAGCACGAACTGCCGTCGAACAAATTCAGAAACTGCAAGAATGGGCGGCTGCTGGTAGGGCGCGTTTGGCTTCTAAGCATAGTCCTTTAAGCGATCGCATTCAACGCCAGCCGCAATAATAAGTTCGCAGTTATGAATTATGAACAATCAAAAATTTCATAATTCATAATTTATAGCAGTTACCAGTTTTCCCTTCTCCCTGCTCCCTGCTCCCTGCTCCTTTCTCCCTTCTCCCTGTTCCCTGTTAAGCGTTCCCTGCTATATAATTCAAAATTTGTAATGTGAGGTTGTGACTATGGTGATTGTGAACGTACTGAAATACACACTTGGGATTTTATTGGCGATCGCTATTTTAGCTGGGGGCGGATTTGCGACTGCTTTGTATGTCATAAATCGAACTACTATAATCCCCCCAAAACCCATTTATATTAATGATAGCCCCTCTGTGAAAGGGGAAAATCCAAAAGCTGTACCTAAAGGAACCAAAGAAGCTTCTACGGTTGCGGTTAAACCTAAAGCCTCAGCCAAACCAACCCCCAAGCCTACCCCATCTGCTAAATCATTACCACCCGGAGCTTACCATGCGCGTATCACTTGGAAGCAAGGCTTAATTTTGCGAGGAGAACCAAAGCAAGAAGCTGAACGTATTGGTGGGGTTGGGTTTAATTCAAAAGTTATCGTTTTGCAAGAAAGCCAAGATAAAGTCTGGCAAAAAATTCGCGCTGAAGGTGACGAAAAAGAAGCTGGTAAACAAGAAGGTTGGGTAAAAGCAGGTAACACCCAAAAAGTTGACGAAAACGATTCGCCCCAGAAAGAACAAAAAAAGGAAGAACAATAAGAGTTTACGAAAATAGACAAAAAATAACACTACTTTAGAAATGGAGCATATCCGGAAAATCTCTGCTTCTACGTGAAGTCATCAATAAATAAAGTATTGATGTAAACATGGCGAGTGGGGCAGATATGGCGAAAAATTGTTTGCGAATTCATCATGAGGCAAATTCGATTCAACTTTTTTGGCAACGCGGACAAGCTGCGCCTCGCTCTGCACCAGCGGTAGCATTTCAGCATCCTTTTGAGAAGCAGGCGTTAACAGATTTACGCTGGTATTTGGAAGAGTATCTCAGCTTTCCCTATGGTATATATCCAGACAACGCAGCCAAGATTGAGCAAAAATTGCAAACATGGGGAGAGCAGTTATTTGAGCTGGTGTTTAGAACTAGCGAGCAGACGCGGCAATTTTTTCAAGCTGCTACTTTTGATGGGCTGGATAAGTGTGAACTTGTTGTGACTTCTGATAATCCTCAAGTGCTGAATTTGC
Organism: Brasilonema angustatum; assembly: GCF_059505445.1. Lineage (NCBI taxonomy): Bacteria > Bacillati > Cyanobacteriota > Cyanophyceae > Nostocales > Scytonemataceae > Brasilonema > Brasilonema angustatum. Next base: position 84,213 of record NZ_JCACKO010000132.1, read on the forward strand.
CTTGGGAGTTGCTTTATTCGGTGAGCGATGCTCCGGAGGAGCCGCTTCGCGATCGCCAATTTCTCGCACCTTCACTTGCAGGAATGTCTCGTAGTCTCAGCGAATACGCTGTCAGAGCAGAAATGGGTGAGCTACCCAGCGACAAGCTGAATATTTTGCTCGTGAATGAAGAGCGGATTGACTCAGATATCGATGATTTAGCACGAATGCTCAAGCAATTAGGAGAAAGCCAATTTGATGCTATTTGGTGGAAGGAAACGGGTGTGGAGTGTCCAGAATCGTTGTGCGAGGTAATTTGGGCAGCGCGGGATACTCTAGAAGCAGAGTGATAGGAGAAGTATTATGCAAGCTTACAAACTCAAGGGGAAAGTCGATACAGCAGGTAACTTAGTGATTACCGAACCCGTTCAAATTCCAGCCGGAGATGTGGAAGTGATTGTCTTGCAGGCAGTTGAAACGGCTGCTCATTCCACAGTTCCAGAAACCGAGTCACAACCAGAAACACCTAAGAGAAAGTCAAGAGTGAAAGCATTTGAGGGTTTATTTGAAAATGCTCCTCCCGTTCCACCTGACTTTGATCCAGATCAGGCTAAGTGGGAGTATTTAAAAGAGAAACATAACTTGTGAAAGTCCTGGAGATCTCGTGCTTCACTGATAGTACGCCTTGAACTCAAGTTCAAGGCTAATAACCGAAGTCCGTTAAAACGGACTGGGTAAGTTTTTCAGTCCGTTTTAACGGACTTGAACTTTCGTCCGCCAAGAAATAAATTTCTTGGCGGACGAAAGTTATCGTGCAAAATCTGAGTTCTCGTTCCTTGTCTCTGGCAAGGGATGTATAATTTGAGGCTCTGCCTCAATATAATGATTAGGAGGCAGAGCCTCCGTTTGTCTCGCTTGTCGGTATAGCAGGTGCACATGGATTGCCAATTGATCCAGCGATTGCCTAACTCCTAAAAGGGGCGCTGCGCAAACGGCAGAGCTAGCGCCGATAGGCGTAGCCGTGCCGCAGGCATAGGGCGCGCTGAGTCCCAAGGGGACACGCTACGCGAACGCAAACGCTTAACGCCACTATTATTGTTTTATATATCGTCAAAATCGGACTCAATATTTTTTGCGAATATACTGAAGCAGAAAAGAACCAGGGCAATACGGAATCCTGGCAGGCTTTAGGCTTGGCATCAAAAAAAATCCCTCACCAGAATTGGCAAGGGATAATGTGCATCTTTTTGCTTATATATAATTAGATGCTGAGGAAATTAACTTATGCAGTTGTGTTGTGCGGAGAAGATGAAGGCGATGGCGATCGCCACATGAAGGCTCCCTGAGTCCTCCGAACACGCTACGCTTACGGAGCATCGCTTCGCGTTCTGCATAGTGGCAGATCGCACTGAGGGGGATGAACCCCTAACACAAATTAGCCATTTCGTATATAAAACTATATATCTGGGATGCACAAATCTAGCTCGGGTGCATGGATCTAATTCATTGAGTGACCTTCACTGTTCGTTTTTGGTTTTTTAGGTTCGTGAAGGTCACTTTCTTTTGCTTTATAAGAGATGAAAATCCAAGAAGCAATAACCCAGGCAGTGCACCTTTGTTGACGGGGTTAATGTCTTGTGCTTGTAGGTATACTTATCGTACTCGCGAAACCTCACCCTTATCCCCTCTCCTTAAAAAGAGCCAGTGCGTTGCGGAGAAAAGTGCCGTGGGCGGTGAAACCAGTGCTGCAGGAGGATTTCCAACGCCAGATGCTCCACTTGGGGAGCCAGTGCGTTGGCGGGGTTCCCCCGCTTGAAGCACCTGGCGTGAAACCCCAAGACCGCACTGGCTCCTCCGCAGGCGACTGGCGTTCCCGAAAGGTTTCCCGACAGTCGCGCACCTGTCCGCCCTTAGCAGTGCTGATAGCATTTGCGCAGCGTCCCTCTTAGGGACTAGCGTGTCCGCAGGACATAGACGGGTTTCCCGTCGCAGGATAAGAGCGTTCAGGTTCCCGTTAGCGGAGTGGAACGAAGTTCGCCACTGCGTTGGGGAGGCAGTATCGAATACAAATTTACACACGTTTTTTCAACTGTTCCTCAGAAACCCAAGCACCGTGGAACCCATAAGGTACACGTTGAGGAAGAATCACTCGTGCCACTGCTTCACCTGTGATATCCTGAGCACTAACTACCACGAGTTCAGAACTTTCCTCTACGGTGTCGTAAACATAAGTCACAAGCCAGCCATCATCTTCTGCTTTTGCATTAGGACGTGGTGCAAACACAGCTTCACCACCATAACGTCCTTTTCCAAATTCATGGGTTTCGGACTTGCCACTGTTCAAGTCATACTTAATTAAACCATTGAACACAGGCATGGAACTTTTCGCCATTTTCGCAGTGTAGCCGTATCGCGTTTTTTGCCCCAACCAATTCTCATTGACACGGGGAAATTCAGAGGGGACATCATCTAGCATTTCTTCCCTGACTTTGCCCGTTTTCAGGTTAAATCGCCAGCGATACAAACGAGGGATATCTGCTTGTGAATCGGGTTGTGAGTCTTGCAAACCCGAGACATTGGTGGAATTCATCCGACAAGCAATCAAAACTACCTCATCTCCTTCCTCATAAGCGTTGAGAGTGTGGAAGATGTAGCAAGCGGGAGTCTCAAACCATATAATGTTACTGTTATTGCCATAACGTGGAACAATACCAAAGCGACTCGGTTTGTCGTGCTCAAACTTCAGCATAGGTTCACCGCGTTTTTGCCTTTCCATATTAAAAGTCAGCGGCAAATCCATAAAAATTGTGTAGTCTTCAGTGATGGCAAAGTCATGCATCATCACGGCTGCTGGTATGTCAATAGGTTCCGTCTGCAAAAGTTCGCCTTGTGGTGAAACCACACTGTATTGCAGATACGGCGGTGTGAAGCCGTAACCAAAAAACATCATCTCACCCGTTACTGGATCTACTTTGGGATGAGCAGTCACGGCTGAGACAAGTTTACCATTGTAAGTATGTTCACCCAGAGTCCTTAACTCAGGAAGTTTGATAGCGTGAGGCGCACCTCCTTCCCACAAGGCCAAAAGTTGACCTGCATGCCACACAAGAGCAGTATTAGCTGTATTCTTGCTTGGTCCGTGAGGATTGTCCATTTGTGGCGGTTCTAGTAACCCACTCCAGACAGCTTTACCTGCTTCGTTCTCAATTTTCCATGCTTTTGTGCGCACATAGCGGTTGCGATACGCAGCTTTACCGTTAATAATTCGCACTCCATGCAACATTCCATCCCCATCAAACCAATGGTACTCCCCAATGGGTTTCCATTGGGGATTAGGACCATTGCGCACGAACATTCCTGATAAGTCACGAGGTAGTTCACCTATGACTTTTAGGGAGTTTGTGGAAATTTCCTCGCGCACTGGCGCAAAGTTACCATCGAGAAAAGGGTTGACTTGTGTTATTGCCATAATTCCTGTCCCAAGCACAAATAGAATATCTTATCGGCACTTCGTTATCTTAGCCATAGCCTCTAATATAGATAACAATCACAGGGACTAGAAACAGAGAATAATTTTGTAGGGATATCAGTACGAACTGGTGTGGAGACAAACAAATGACCGAATTTCAAGCCCCTCTTCCCCTACACCCCTACACCCTTACACCCTTACACCCCTTATTATTGACTCTTGACTAATGACTCCTAACTAGTGACTAATGACTAATGACCAATCTAAAATCCCAACTGGTATTGTAAAGCATGAGTTTAACTCTTTATTTCCTCCGTCACGGACAGACAGAATACAGCCGTAGTAATTTTTTCTGTGGTTCGCTAGATCCAGAACTTACGACAGATGGTTTGGAGATGGCAAAAGCTTTTGCTACTGCATACAGTTCTACACCTTGGACGGCAATTTTTTGCAGTCCAATGGGACGAACCATAGCGACGGCAAAACCCTTATGTGACGCAATCGGGATGCAACCAGAATTGCGGGATGGCTTAAAGGAAATTAACTATGGCAAATGGGAAGGCAAAACACCAGAGACGGTGAATCTGGAGTTTCATGACGATTATATTCGCTGGTTAGCAGATCCGGCTTGGTATGCGCCGACTGAAGGGGAGATGGCGATCGCCATAGCATCTCGTGCTACCCAGGTTATTGAAGAAGTCAAGCATCGTTACACCAGTGGCAATGTCTTAATTGTTTCCCACAAAGCAACCATTAGAATTATGCTGTGCAGTTTATTGGGAATTGATGTCGGGCGCTTTCGTTATCGTTTGGGATGCCCTGTAGGTTCAGTAAGTATTGTAGAATTTGGCTCACATGGTCCTTTACTTAAAGCATTAGCTGACCGTATTCATCTCGATGAGCAGTTGCGTAATTTACCAGGAACTTAACTAAAGAAAGAACTCAGAATTCAGAATTCAGCAATTCCTGAGGAATGATATATGACTCGGAAGCCAGTATTGTAGAAGAGAAAACCTTTGATAGATGCAGATTATTTGATTGACTTACACAGTCATACCTCTCAAGGATTAAACTACCTTTATTTATTCCGAAATCAAGAAGAAAGTGCAAAATATTTCTTACTTGAATTTGGAATTCTATTTAAAATATGTGATGAAGATGGTTTTGACAAAGCCTTTATCCAACCTTGGCTAGCCTTGGAAAATTGCTTCCAACAGCTTGGTAAAGAAATTAAGTTTGATTTGGAAGCTTGGACACTCGAACTTGGTACAGGAATGCAAATGAATCCAGTGTCAGTTGAGAAAGGTCTTCGAGGTGTGAAAAACTATTTAGCACAGAAAGGGGTTTTGCGAATTTCTGGATTTCCTGTCAAAGAAAGCGAATCTCATAACATGAATGTTAAACTCACAAATCAAATGAGAAAGTATTATGCCTCAACAGGTGGAATGATTCAATCAAGAGTAGAGTTGGGGAGTTGCGTGAAAGCTGGAGGACGAATTTATCAAATGTTAACTTTTAATAAAGAGGGTCAGTTACCTAGTGTGATTGATGTGAATGCAGAACAAGATGGATTTGTTTATGATATCTCAAGCAATCAGGCGGTTAACGAAGGTGAGTTTGTGCTTGGAATTATTGAATAGTGTCTTGTGACTTCAGTTTGTATTTAAAATCAGCAACTCTCTTTAAAAAGGCTAATTGATTAAAAAGGCGAATTGAAATAGTGGGCGGTGATAGACAAGTAAATTAAAATAAGATTAACTAATTATAGCGGTTTTCGTCTCAATCAGATATACAACGGGATATATAGATTTTGAAATGTAACGTCTATAGTAGATTGTACGTAAGCGAAATCAGCTATAGTAGAAATTTCAGGGTAGTTTTCTATTTGATTTGTGTTTGTACAAAAAGTTACGTCATCCAAAATCTAAAATATGATCCTAGAGCCAGGGGGAAATAGTAGTCAAAATGATATCTTCTCTCTTTCAGGAGAAGTGGTAATTCCGCAGGCTCCTCCTGAATATAAATCAGGTTTTGTCGGCATTATTGGTCGTCCAAATGTCGGTAAATCTACGTTAATGAATCAATTAGTTGGACAGAAAATTGCTATTACATCACCAGTAGCACAAACAACACGCAATCGGTTACGAGGGATTCTCACCACTCCAGAAGCGCAGATGATTTTTGTGGATACGCCAGGAATTCATAAACCTCATCATCAATTGGGGGAAGTGCTGGTGAGAAATGCCAAACTAGCCATTGAGTCGGTAGATATGGTGTTGTTTGTGGTGGATGGATCGACGAATTGTGGGACAGGCGATCGCTATGTTGCTGATTTACTCACTCACAGCACAACACCAGTGATTTTAGGCTTAAACAAAATTGACGAACAGCCTTCAAATTTCCAGACAATAGACAATAGTTACACCGAATTGGCAAGGGAGCATCAGTGGCAAACAAGAAAATTTTCTGCCAAAACTGCTGTCGGATTACCTGAACTGCAACAATTATTAATTGAACACTTAGAACTAGGACCATTATATTATCCACCAGACTTAGTAACAGACCAGCCAGAACGCTTTATTATGGGCGAATTGATTCGAGAACAGATTTTGCTTTTAACTCGTGAAGAAGTACCCCATTCAGTTGCGATCGCCATTGACTTGGTGGAAGAAACACCAGCTATTACCCGTATACTTGCGACTATACACGTTGAGCGCGATTCCCAAAAAGGAATTCTCATCGGTAAAGGCGGAGCAATGTTAAAAGCTATTGGTAGTGCAGCGCGCGAACAAATGCAAAAATTGATTGCAGGAAAAGTTTACCTGGAATTGTTCGTCAAAGTGCAACCAAAATGGCGTCAGTCTCGGACACGTTTGGCAGAGTTGGGGTATCGCGTGGAAGAATGAATAATGTTTCAAAATAATACCTTGCGCTTAAATCTACCAGCTAATATTTCTGTGCTGCGCATTTTGATTGTAGAAGATGATCCAATGATGCAACTGGGATTGGAACAGTCATTAATGGCTCATCCCCAGTTGGAAATAGTCGGACAAGCAGAAGATGGCTACTTGGGTGTGCAAGCAGCACTAAAATTAAAACCGGATTTGGTGGTGATGGATATTGGTTTACCCCGGTTGGATGGGATAGCTGCAACACAGCAAATTAAAGCAGCATTACCAGAAACTCATGTTGTGATGCTGACATCGCATCAAACAGACACAGAAATTATTGCGGCGTTGTCTAGCGGTGCAGATGCATATTGTATCAAAGGGGCGAGTGTAGAGCGACTGTTGAGTGCGATCGCCGCCGCAGTTGAAGGTGCAACCTACCTCGATCCTCAAGTTGCCAGACGAGTCATTGATAATCTCAAACCTCCTTCCCCCAGTGGAAACGCCGCAAATTTATCTGGGCGTGAGTTAGAAGTTTTGAAACTGATGGTAGAAGGATTAAGTAATCCAGAAATTGCACAAAAGCTTTATTTGAGTCCCAATACTGTCAAAACTCATGTGCGTGGGATTATGAATAAATTATCTGTAGACGATCGCGTGCAAGCTGCAGTTGTTGCACTGCGTTCTGGGTTGGTGTGAAAAAATATCCAACTTACGATATGTCATTGCGAGTGGAACGAAGCAATCTCCTATTCAAGTGGACATGATATAAAATCTCGTTTCCAGGTTCCACCTGGAAATGCAGTTTCAGCGGCTCTGCCGCAAGTAAGTTATGCTTGCTTTGCAATAATGATTAAAGGACAAAAAGTAAATGTAATTGTTATGCAATCTATTTTCTGGAGTGTGGAAGAAGTTGCTCTAAGAGCCAAACAGTTTTACGAAAACGATATTCGTCAACATGTTGAGTATGGCGATAATATCGGTAAGATGATTGTAATTGATGCAGAGACTGGTGAATATGGAATCGATCCAACTGGTGTAAAGACAGCGTTAAAGTTAAAACACCAAAAACCAAATGCTAGATTGTTTACTATACGGATTGGTTATGACGTTGCTGTAAGCTTTGGTGGCGCAATAGAGCGTATTGCCAAATGATTATTAGTCCTATGATTCCATTTGATTTTTGTAAAAGATGGCGCTAGCCACCCATCTTCAGCCATCCAAAAACTTGATTGACGGTTAATGTCAGTTCAATTTCTGGTAACACAGGCAATAAATCCTCTCCCATAAGTAATAAAGGCTGTTGCTCACGGAGAAATACTAAGATACTCAAGTCATCAGGATCAATAAACCATCCGAGGCGACTACCATGTTGTAAGCAATAAAGAATATTACCAATCACTTTGTTGGGTTTTTGTTCTGGCGAGAGAATCTCAATCGTCCAATCTGGCGGTAGTTCAAAGTTATCAGGAACCTCATCATCAATCAGAAATGGTATGCGCCTCCACAGAAATATAGCCACATCCGGTACAATTGAGCGTTCCCCGAAACTACAACGTAATTCGGGAAAAGCATAGGCAATCCTCTTGTCTTCTGCAACTTGATTGACTGCTGCACAGAGTTTACCTTGCAAGCGGCTGTGTCTCCCCTTCGGCATTGGCTTTTGAATAATTTCACCGTTAATATATTCACTGGCTGGCTTGGTTTCTGGGAGCTTCAGGAACTCCTCTAGGGTAAGGGAGTGGAGAGTTGTAGCGCTCATGGCTCCTGAATCAGTACGAAGATGTGTTCTCAGTTTAGCAAAACGCAGCGGGCTAGCTCATTTGACAGGCGCGTCCTTGGCGGGTACTCCGTGCCGTAGCGGTATTGGTGTCGAGATTAATCACACTTTACCAGCAAAAAAAGTTGTGTTTTACGAACTACACAACTATACAACGTGCGATCCGAGACGATTACAGAGACAATTCTTATAAAAACTATACAACGTGCGATCCGAGACGATTACAGAGACAATTCTTATAAAAAATGTGCGATCGCCCTTCATCCTAATAGCGCGTAAGTGAGTGCTATATCTAAACGCAAGTCGGTACATTGTTAATGCATCGGCTTGCCCTGAGAACAGAATGTTACTATCAAATCAACTGGTGAGGCCACGCAGTCCCCCGCTAACCTTCGGTTTAGCGGTGGGAGAAACGCCGCTCCGGGACTGGGGACTGGGAAAATATTAATTAAAATCCTCAGTCCCCTTTCCAACATAGATTATGCTAGATTCTTAGGTATTCTTTTTAACAAGGTTTTTTTGATGATGTTTCAACGCCGCCGCCTTAGTACCACCGACTCCGAGTTGAACTCATTTGAACTCATTCGGGAGTTGACAGGCCAGCTACCAAAAGAACAGGTGACACAAAGTGAAGAGTTAGAGGAGTTAGAGTTGACACCAGAAGAGATTCGAGGAATAGTTGGGGGTCATAGACAAGGGGGACGAGCCCAAGGGGGTCTAGTTCCTTGTGTATGGTGTCAGTACGGGTGCTGCTAGTGATGATATTACCTCATTAATGCAACTTCCGTCAAACGCTCTATTAGCTTGGATAGGATAAACTTATCTACCACAACCGCAACCGCCACTTCGGGGCGATCCAATACCTGGCACAGATCCCAAAGTGTCAATTGACCAGGTGAAGATTTATGCTTATCTTTATTCCGCCTAATTTTATGACCAGCCAGCAGCTTACTATCCCAGTTAGACTTGCAGGCTGGTTTTGCTTTTGGTTTATGTCGTTGACAAAAGCCTCGGTACTTTTTTGCACATTCATCCAATGTTTTACCCAGTCCTAGAAAAGCTGGATGCCACGCCCTAACGGGAAGTAAAAAGTCAAAAGTCAAAAGTCAAAAAATTATTATTAGGATCTTTCTTTACTCGTTACTGTCGTAGAAAAAGCTGCGTCGCATTTGGGCGGCTTTGGGATTGCCGTGGATATAGCGAAGAGTATTTAACGCTCGTTGTGTATCGGTGGGTAACCGGAAAACCCATCACAGTAATACCGCTGTTCCCAGAAGTGCCCTGTACGATTCAGCATCCGGTTGAAGCACATGGCGGTGTACCAGTTGAGGAAATGCATTATTTTAGGCAAATCTTCTGGAGTGGCTGGTTCTATCAAGTAGTGGATGTGGTTGGACATGATGCACAACGCGTAAAGTTTGAAGTTATATTTGTCCAAACTTTTTTTGATTGCATATAAGAAGACTTCTCGGCATTCCCGTAACTCAATAGCAATTATCCCAACCATTCCGGATTCTTAGCTGTACTATCAAATTGATTCGTAGTCTTAAATAGCTCATACTGACCTTTTGCAGCAGCAGAACGAGTGCGATCAAGTAACGCCTTAACTTGTTCGTTGCTCATTGGCTTAAATGTGCGTACTGCCTCAAACGCTTGGTTTAGAATTTCCATGCTTTCAATACCTGCAATAACGGTTGAAGTTGGCAGGTTCATGGCGTAGTGAAGACATTCGATGGGTTTAACAGTATTGCTCTTGAGAATATTTTGGTCGCCCATTGATTTCATACCCAGCACACCGATTCCATTGCTCACTAGTTTGGGTAAAACTTGCTGTTCAAAACTCCTAAAATGTGCATCCATCACATTTAATGGCATCTGCACTGTATCGAAATGAAAGTTATTTTGAGCAGCAACTTCCAGCATTCTCAGGTGAACCAGAGGATCTTTGTGTCCGGTAAAGCCGATGTAGCGAATCTTGCCTGCTTTTTGAGCTTCTAGCACAGCTTCCATTGCACCACCGGGAGCAAACACGCGGTCTGCATCTTCCATGCGAATGATTTCATGATGCTGTAGCAAATCAATACGATCTGTTTGCAAACGTTTGAGAGAATCATTAATTTGCTGAGTAGCCGCCTGTTTTGTTCGACCGTCTATCTTTGTCATGAGAAACACTTTTTGACGGTAACCGTCCCGCAAAGCTTTACCCATACGGATTTCGCTTCCTCCGTTATGGTAGTCCCAACTGTTATCCATGAAATTGATACCACGATCAATGGCAGTTCGGACGAGGCGGATACCTTCTTGCTCATCTTTTGGTCGTCCAATATGGTGACCTCCTAAACCAATCAGCGATACTTTTTCTTTGGTGCGTCCCAAAATTCTGTAGATCATTTCGCCGCTTTTGGTCTGAGTAGGTCTATTTTGGGCATGTACTTGTGAGAATAACCCTTCGGTAGCTGCCAACCCTGCTGCAACCAAACCTGAGGTAGAAGCTACTTTCAATAAATCTCGTCTGCTGATATCCATAAATTTCTGTTTCTAAATAATTGTCATAATTTGTTCTCATAGAGTGACACGATACAAAATACGGTGCATCTAACTGTTGAGAGAAAACAGCACAGCAATGATACCTGGCAATTGGTGGAGTGGTGAAGTAGAAATGTAGCAACTCAGAATTCACATCGGACTCAAGATAAAAGACAATCAGGCAATCAAGCTGGAATTGGATCTAGGATTGTCTTGACGACACTGAAAAATAAAAATTTTGGGAAGAGGTCTACAACTATGGAACTTACAATGGACAATGTCGAAACCGTTTTAGATGAAATGCGTCCTTATCTCATCTCTGATGGCGGTAATGTGGAAGTCGTAGAACTTGATGGTCCTATCGTCAAACTACGGTTGCAAGGTGCTTGTGGTTCTTGCCCCAGTTCCACTATGACTTTGAGAATGGGAATTGAACGTCGTCTCAAAGAAATGATTCCGGAAATTGCAGAAGTGGAGCAAGTGATGTAGACAATATAGGACGGGGGGATAACAAGAGCGAGGGAAAGAAGGAGGGAAGGAGGGAGGGAGAATTTTCCCTCACCCTTCGGGTTCGCAGTCGCCTAGGTCGGGAAAGCCGTCATTCGCGCTGCCTCACTCCCTCACTCACTCACTCCCTCTATCTCCCCATCACTCTATCTACTGATCACAGGTATGTCTCATCCTCTCTACGTCGCCTTCATTTGGCATCAACATCAGCCGCTGTACAAATCTCCCACCAAGGCGCAGTCTGGTTCTCAGTATTATCGTTTACCTTGGGTGCGTTTGCATGGTACAAAGGACTATCTCGATCTGATACTGATTTTAGAGCGCTATCCTCGGTTGCACCAAACAGTCAATTTGGTACCATCGCTAATATTGCAGCTTGAAGATTACATTGCTGGCACTGCTTTTGACCCTTATTTGGAACTTACCCTCAGACCAACTGAGCAACTTTCTGACCAGCACAAACAATTTATCATAGAGCATTTTTTTGACGCCAATCACCACAATCTGATTGACCCCCATCCCCGTTATGCCGAGTTGTATAACACAAGACAAGATAAAGGACAAGCTTGGTGTTTCACAAATTGGCAGCAGCAAGATTATAGTGATTTGTTAGCTTGGCACAATCTGGCGTGGATTGACCCTATGTTTTGGGATGACCCAGAAATTGCAGGTTGGTTAAACCAGGGTCGAAATTTTACTTTGGGCGATCGCCAGCGAATTTACTCAAAACAGCGAGAAATTCTTAGCCGGATAATACCACAACATCGGGCAATGCAGAATACAGGGCAGTTAGAAGTTACAATTTCGCCCTACACTCACCCCATCTTGCCTTTACTAGCCGATACTAACTCTGGTCGTGTTGCAGTGCCTAATATGACATTACCAGAATCTCGGTTTCAGTGGGTTCAAGACATTCCCCGGCATCTGCAAAAAGCTTGGGATTTATACATAGATAGATTTGGAACCACGCCACGTGGTTTGTGGCCCTCAGAACAATCAGTTAGCCCCGAGATATTGCCGGATATCATTCATCAAGGCTTTAAGTGGATTTGCTCAGATGAAGCAGTATTGGGCAGCACGCTGAAACAGTTTTTCCACCGCGATGGTGCGGGAAATGTCCAAAACCCCGAATTACTGTACAAACCATATCGCTTGCAAACACCAGCAGGTGACGTGTCTATTGTTTTTCGGGACCACAGATTATCAGATTTGATTGGCTTTACCTATGGTTCCATGCCACCCAAGCAAGCAGCCGCAGATCTTGTGGGACATCTGCAGGCGATCGCCCGAATGCAAAGAAACAGCCAAAGCGAACAACCTTGGTTAGTAACGATTGCCTTGGATGGTGAAAACTGCTGGGAATTTTATTCCCAAGATGGCAAACCTTTCTTAGACGCTTTGTATCAAAGCCTCAGCAACGAACAGCGTATAAAACTCGTTACCGTTTCAGAATTTCTTGAACAGTTTCCGCCAACAGCAACTATCCCAGGAGAGCAACTGCACAGTGGTTCTTGGGTAGATGGTAGCTTTACCACTTGGATCGGCGATCCTGCTAAAAATCGTGCTTGGGATTACTTAACCCAAGCCAGAACAACTTTAGCCAATCACCCAGAAGCAACAGAAGAAAACAACCCCGAAGCATGGGAAGCTTTGTATGCAGCAGAGGGTTCTGATTGGTTTTGGTGGTTCGGTGCGGGGCATTCCTCAAATCAGGATGCCATTTTTGACCAGTTGTTTCGAGAACATTTGTACGGGATATACAAGGCGTTAAATGAAGCGATACCACCGTATCTCCGCCAACCTGTAGAAGTTCATGAGGCGAGCGCTGATTATCGTCCAAAAAGCTTTATTCATCCAATTATAGATGGTAAAGGCGATGAGCAAGACTGGGACAAAGCCGGACGCATAGAACTTGGCGGCGCACGAGGAACAATGCACAACAGCAGTCCTATTCAACGGCTTTGGTACGGAGTGGACCACCGGAATTTCTATTTGCGCTTAGATTTCAAAACAGCGATTCAACTAGGGAAGGATGTGCCACCAGAATTGAATTTACTGTGGTATTATCCTGACAAAACGATGCACAACAGTCCTGTTCCCTTAGCACAAGTGCCGGATACATCTCCAATGAATTATCTGTTTCACCACCATTTGGAGATTAATTTGTTAACGCAATCGATTCAGTTTCAAGAAGCTGGCGAGCAGAATCAATGGTATCCGCGTGCTAGTCGTGCTCAAGTCGCTTTGAACAAATGTTTGGAATTGGCAGTTCCTTGGGCAGATTTGCAAATTTCGCCAGATTTTCCTTTGCGCTTGATTTTGGTGCTTTCCGAGGAAGGACGTTTCTGCGATTATCTCCCAGAAAATGCTTTGATTCCGATTGAAGTACCTTGAGTAAAAAAAGGGGTGTAGGGGTTCCTCTACACCCCTTTTTGTTGACTTGTGTTCGTGTAGCGTATCTACAACAGAACTTAGGCACGAACAACGTAACTATAGTCATTGCGACCGAACGGAAGCAATCACAACCCCCTCTTTTTCGTAGCGCGTGCGTAAGTCCTATGCAAGAGTTATTCTGCTGTATGTTTTGAAATATTAACTGATTTTAAAATAGGGAACAGGAAACAGTATTTTCATTCTTGGTTGTGGTATTTTCCCATGAATGACTGACTTGAAAAAGTCCTGACTAAAAGTCAATTTCTATAGGAATATATGGAGCTTGGATAGATTGCGATACGCCCTTGGCGTCTGCGCTCCGCGCAATCGCTTCTGGAGTGAGAAAAGTCTATTTACCAGAGGGAAGCGGTAGTTCGATATTTAATTTGTTCGCTATTTCCATAACATTGTTTGTAAAGTCTGTCATACCTGCGATCGGGGCAGCAATTACACTAGCAGCAGTTAGTAAAGCTAGTAGACGCTTTTTGAGTTTGGGTAAATTGCGTTCTTTTTCTGGCTTTTGAATTTCTGCTTCGACATCATCAATATCAATGATGATCTCGTTGCGTTCATCTGGCGGTAATTGGGCGACAGTTTGGCGCAGGTTGCTGATGATTTGCATTAGTTCTGTTACGCTTGCGCCGCTTGTTTGATTAAGATTGCTTACTGTAGCTTGGGCTTGGTTTTGAGCGACAAATCCAATAGTTGGATTTTTGAAGTCATTTTGGTTTTTATCACCTTGGATTTTATCACCTTGGATTTTATCACCTGCAACGTTATCGCCTTTGCCGTATTGATGGATGGTGTTAGACATAGTTTTTAGGGGTTTGTAATGGAGTTTTAGGAGTTGATGGGCTGGTAAAGCTTGCATGGCATAGGTTTGACCGTCTTCATCGCTAAATTCTACTTCGTATACGTCGGGGGCGAGGATTTCGACAATGGTTCCCACTTGACCAGCAAGGAGGTTATGTTCAGATAAGGGAGTTTTAAGAGCAACAATATCTAATAAATTGAATTTGTTTGGAGTTGCAAGCATGGGCATTACTTCAAAATATAGCAAGTAACGAGACGGGGAAAATCTTCATCCTGTTTTATTGCCTTTTACGTTATCGCCTGCAAAATTATCGCCTTCTCCATGTTGGTTAATGGTTTTAGAACGGCGATCGCTAACATTAACATGAACTGTAAGAGGTGAGTCGTCTCCTTCTATAAATTGATCGCCTTTTGACTTTCTTTGACGTATTCCAATGTCTTCATAGCCATCTAAAAGTTGACGCAAATCTAGTTTTAATCTTAGTTTGCCGATTGTGATTGTGCTTTCACCCATTGATTCGAGTCCGAGGAGTTCTTGGTAGTCAAGGGGTGGATGTTTGGGGTGATTGGGGACGGGAACCCATTCGGTGATTTCGAGATTGGGAAGACTTTTGTGGATTTTTTGGAAGACATCGCGGAGAATGCCGAGAAATAAGCGCCGGGTTTCTTGGCGTCCGCGAATGGTGATGAAGATTTTTTTGTCTTCGGGATCGGCTTTGATGCGAGCGATGTTGTAGATTTCGTTGTTTTCTTGATATTGCAGCATTACGCCACTGCGCCAATAGATTTGCTTATAAATTTTTTCGTGGGTGATGACGATGAAGCGGGAGATGATGCTTTCGGGGAGAACTTTGTAATGGTATTGAAATTCCAGGGTTTCGCCGTGGAGTTGTGTTTCGTCTGGTTGGTCTTTGGGCAGAAGTCCTGGAATCAAAAATTGTGGTGGTTGACATTCTAGTGCAAAGCAAAGCTCAAATTCTTTCATCAGCCCGATTAGATACTCGTGACGCTTGGTGGGGTATCGCTCTGGATTGAGGATGCGAGTGAGATCGGCGGGGATAAAAATGCCTTTGGTTTCAGTTTTGAGGTTTTCATTGCTCAGGAGCGCGTAAATACCTTCTGTCACCCAGTTGGGTTTGAGGACGTTGGTATCTTTGAGGATGGGGTGATCGCGGAAGTTGAGAACTAAGCCGAGTCGATGCAGCAAGTCGATTAGTTGCTCTTGGTTTTGTTCTTCGGGAATCTCTTTTTGGTGGCAGATGCCGATGTAGCTGTTGTAGCTGATGAAGTCTTGGGGCATGGATTCAAGTTTTTGTTTAACCTCAAACCATGAGAGGGGTAAAAGGTCGTAGACTTCTTTGAGTTTGGCGATTTGCTGCAAAATTGCGGTGCGAAGTTCATCAATGCCGATATTGTCTTGGCAGGAGGTTTCGATAATCGCTTGGATGTTAGGATATTTTTCGCGTAATGCCTTGCGGTTGATGTCGAGGGGTTGTTCGTCTTTTTTGTTGCCAACGATAATTACCGGAGACTGTCCGCCGAAGCTTTCGATGAGTTTGAGCCAATATTCGATGCGGTTTTCTTCTTCGCTGGTGCGACAATTACAAACGAGGAGATAGAGGCTGCGCTTAGTCAGAAAAAACTGATGGGTGGCATGATAAATTTCTTGTCCGCCAAAGTCCCAAACATTCAGGCGGATATCTTTGCTATTGACCTGCACGTTCCAAGTTTGTACATTGAGTCCGTCGGTTTGGGGTTGATTTTTGTCATATTTATTGCGGATTAGTCGCTCGATCAGGGATGTTTTGCCGACGCTACCTTGTCCGATGAGCAAGAGTTTGGCTTCGTGTAATGGTCGAGTTTCACTTGTGCTAATTTGTCTCAAGTAATTCAAAATCTCTTTTGCATCTTTTGAATTAAGAATTTCTAATGGAATATTGGTAATTAAATTGTTATCAAGTTGAAGCTGCGTCAGATTGGTTAAATTAGCGAGCGCCTCTGGAATCTGGGTTATTTGGTTGTTATAGAGGCGAAGCAGCGTCAGATTGGTTAAATTAGCGAGTGCTTCTGGAATCTCGGTTATTTGGTTGCAACTGAGATCAAGCAGCGTCAGATTGATTAATTTAGCGAGCGCCTCTGGAATCTGGGTTATTTGGTTGCAACTGAGATCAAGCAGCGTCAGATTGGTTAATTGTGCGATCGCCTCTAGAATCTGGGTTATTTGGTTGCCATTGAGGTGAAGCTCCCTCAGATTGGTTAATTGTGCGATCGCCTCTGGAATCTCGGTTATTTGGTTGACATTGAGGACAAGCTCCCTCAGATTGGTTAATTTAGCCAGCGCCTCTGGAATCTGGGTTATTTGGTTGCAACTGAGGTGAAGCTGCGTCAGATTGGTTAATTTAGCCAGCGCCTCTGGAATCTGGGTTATTTGGTTGTAACTGAGGTTAAGCTGCGTCAGATTGGTTAATTGCGCGATCGCCTCTGGAATCTGGGTTATTTGGTTGTAACTGAGGTTAAGCTGCGTCAGATTGGTTAATTGCGCGATCGCCTCTGGAATCTGGGTTATTTTGTTGCGACTGAGGTGAAGCTGCGTCAGATTGGTTAATTGCGCGAGCGCCTCTGGAATCTGGGTTATTTGGTTGTAACTGAGGTTAAGCTGCGTCAGATTGGTTAATTGCGCGATCGCCTCTGGAATCTGGGTTATTTTGTTGCGACTGAGGTGAAGCTGCGTCAGATTGGTTAATTGCGCGATCGCCTCTGGAATCTGGGTTATTTGGTTGTCACTGAGGTGAAGCTGCGTCAGATTGGTTAATTTAGCCAGCGCCTCTGGAATCTGGGTTATTTGGTTGTCACTGAGGTGAAGCTGCGTCAGATTGGTTAATTGTGCGATCGCTTCAGGTATTTCAGTTAGCTCTACTCGAATTAAGATAAGTTCCTCTAAATGTAGTATTTGCGTTACCACATCGGGAATGCTCTCTAAAGGATTGCCACTAATATCCAACTTACGCAAATTAGGCAAATCCAATAGTTCGAGTGGAAGCGTTTTTAAATTGTTGCCCGAAACCTTTCGGAGAACGCGGTTTCCTACTTCTTCATAACCTTCAACCTTCTTTCCCAAAATCAAAAACTCAAGTTGCTGCAACTTACCAATTTCTACAGGTAACTCAGTCAACTCCTGCCCCGACAAGTCTAACTCTTGCCAACCCTCAGCCACGGCGCGATCTATCAGTACCAACAACTCATCCTGCGTCATAATTCCAAGGAAAAGGGTAAAAGGAAAAAAGATTGATGAAGATTATTTTAATGGAGTTTTTAGTGGGTTATGAACTTTCAGTTCAGCACTAATGATGAAAATAACTACACTTTAAGTAAGTATATCAACATAAAAAAACATAAAATACGATTCTTGCGATTGCTGAGTTCCAAGGGGACACACTTCGACAAAGCTCAGTGACCACGCTGCACGTTCGCTCGATTCGTGCGCTTTGCTTGCACTTACGCTTCACTGCGTTCCGTATGCCCTATGGCTAACGCCACGGCTGCGCCTAACGGGCACGCTGCGCGTTCGCTCGATTCGTGCGCTTGCGCTTACGCAATGACAAAATACGTTTTTATACCACATCCTGGTCAATGACCCCCTTTTCCATTAGTCCGCGTAGGCGGACTTTGTCTGTATAGCCGCGACTTCTAGTCGCCAGGATTAAAAGAGGGTTATAAAAGCGGATTTAGTATTACACATTTAGGATGCTCCCCACCTTGCTTATTTTTGCTTTTATGACAGTCTCAGCTTTTTTTGTGCCTTTTTCAACTTGTCGAACTCACGTTATTTTACGTTTTTCAATGTTGCTCTACTTATATAGCTGCAAAGCATAGCAGCTTGTGATATTAAGTTATTAATAAACTTCTCTATGTAGATATGCGTATAACTATGTTTTCCAAACAAAGATGAATTTTGTTTAAACAAATCCCCGTAGTACTGATACCAATACGTGAAATTATCATAACAAAAAATATTACGATTTTATTGACATTTTGTATAATAAGAGTAAGGATGAATCATCATGAAAATTTTAAGGAATAACTTAAGCGTAATTTATCACGCAGTCGTGCCTACCAATGATGATCTGCTGCCTTAATCCTGATTGTTCAAATCCCCTGAATGCCAGTGGAAAAAAGTTTTGCAGAACGTGCAGCACTCCACTGTTACCATTGCTACGAAATCGCTTTCATATTATTAAAGTTCTTTCTGACGAGGGCGGATTTGGTAGAACTTATTTAGCAGAAGATGTAGATAAATTAAATGAACTATGTGTGCTCAAGCAGTTAGCACCAAGAATCCAGGGAACCTGGGCACTCAAAAAAGCAATAGAATTGTTTGAAAAAGAAGCTCAGCGGCTACAAGAACTTGGAACACATCCTCAAATACCAACGCTTTTGGCTTACTTTGAACAAGATAAATATCTGTATTTGGTACAGCAGTTTATTGATGGTCAAAATTTGTTGACGGAATTGCAACAAAAGAAGAAGTATAACTGTAATGAAATTAAGAAAATTTTGCTAGATTTACTGCCTGTTCTCAAGTTTATCCATGAGCAAGGAGTGATTCATCGAGATATCAAGCCACAAAATATTATTCGCTGTCAAGCTTCTTTATCCTCAAAAACAACGGTTTCGGGAATAGGCAAAAATTTAGTTCTGATTGATTTTGGTTCTGCAAAGCAGTTGACAGCACAAGCACAGATGAAAATCGGGACTTCGATTGGTTCACAAGGTTATTCCCCGATTGAACAAATTAGGGACGGTGCTGCTTATCCAGCCAGTGATTTGTTTGCTCTTGGGGCTACCTGCTTTCATTTACTAACTGGAGTTTCGCCCTTTAAGTTATGGACAGAACATGGATATAGCTGGGTCAAAGATTGGCAACAGTACCTGAGATATCCAATCACTGAAGAATTAACAG
Organism: Brasilonema angustatum; assembly: GCF_059505445.1. Taxonomy (NCBI): domain Bacteria; kingdom Bacillati; phylum Cyanobacteriota; class Cyanophyceae; order Nostocales; family Scytonemataceae; genus Brasilonema; species Brasilonema angustatum. Next base: position 103,568 of record NZ_JCACKO010000132.1, read on the forward strand.
AGGTTCTCGACAAGCTATTGCAAAAAGACATAGAGCATCGCTATCAATCAGCTCATCAAGTTCTTGCTGATTTGCTCATCAAGCAGCAAAGACAATCACCATCAACAGCCGTAACTCAAATAAAGCACATTAGAAAATTCTCAATTACTCAACTGCAATCCATATCAAAACCATATCTATCGTTGAGAAATTTGCTATTAACTGGGAGTGCAATTATACTATTTGGAACTGGAGAATTTTGGTATCGACAATTCCATTGGCTAGAAATGAGAATCTCCGCTAGCTTGAGTCAGCAAAACAGTAGCACGACAAATCGAGAAATGATTTTTTCTCATAGTACACAGTCGGCTCCTTTAGAAAACTTTTTATTAGCCTCAACAGTCAAAGGATATACCAACTCAATTTTATCCGTCGCTATTAGCCCAGATAACAAAGCAATTGCAAGTAATAGCGATGATACTATTAAACTGTTGAGTTTGGTCACGGGACAAGAAATCTCCACTCTTAGCGGTCATACCAACACAGTTAATTTCATAACTTTCAGTCCAGACGGACACATTAGCGCGAGTGCTAGTGAAGATAAAACTATAAAAATTTGGAATCTGGCAACTGGACAACAAATCCGCACTATGTACGGGCATACTCACTCAGTCAATACCCTTGCTTTTAGTCATGATAGTAAGATACTTGCTGATGGCAGTGATGACAACACAATTAAAATTTGGAATTTGGCAACAGCAGATGAAATACGTACACTCAGAGGACATTCTAGTTCAGTTCGCTCTGTAGCGTTTAGTCCTAACGACAATACCCTTGCCAGTGGTAGCTTTGACAAAACTATTAAACTTTGGAATTTGGCAACAGGACAGCAAATACGCACACTTGAAGGTCATTCTGGCAAAGTGACTTCTGTGGCGTTTAGTCCTGATGGTAGAATACTTGCTAGTGGCAGTTTTGATAAGACGATCAAACTGTGGAATTCGGCAACAGGTCAGCAAATCCGCACACTTGAAGGTCATTCTGGCAAAGTGACCTGTGTTGCGTTTAGTCCTGATGGTAGAATACTTGCCAGTGGCAGTTTTGATAAGACTATCAAACTGTGGAACTTGGCAACAGGACAGCAAATCCGCACACTTGAAGGTCATTCGGACGGGATTCAATCTCTCGCCTTTAGTTCAGATGGAAAAACTCTTGTCACCGGAGGTAACGATAAAACTATTAGGATTTGGCAAACGTCTCTTTAAAGAAGAATTCTAATGTGACAATTTAGCAAGTGAGAATAATCTTTTTGGTTGAGGATTCCAACCCTTCCCAATTGAAGATGACTCTACGGGAAAGCCTAAGACAGGGCGTGGAAAATGTCGGTGCAACACTGCTTTGCTGATCGTACATTCGTCATTTTGAATCCTGAGTGGGGATTTCTGACAACTTTGTGATCACAAATCTGGAATATTATCGCTTCAATCAGTAAATAAACATATTCCCACAAAAGAATCATGCTCTTTATTTCACAAAGATAGCAATATGAGAGCAGCACAACTTTAGATTTTGCAAGGGTTCTGTGAACATGACTGATTCAAAAGTTAAAGTGTTGGCGAGTGTGGCGATCGCACTTTTAGGATTTGGCTGTATTTGGTATTTGGAATCTTCGCCTGCTGCTACTACTAGTGCATCTTCTCACGAGAGTGAACCTCAAACAACACCCTTGGAAAAATTTTCTGAAGCATTTACCCTTCGCGGACACTCAGACTCAATTTTAGCTGTTGCTGTTAGCCCTGATGGACACACTCTTGTCAGTGTCAGTGGAGACAAGACTATCAAACTGTGGAATCTGGATACAGGCAAGGAAATCCGGACTCTAGTAGGGCATTCTGATTGGGTGAATTCAGTTGCATTTAGTCCTGATGGAAAGACTCTTGTAAGTGCAAGTACTGACCGAACTATCAAAGTGTGGAATGTGGATACAGGAAAAGAAATCCGGACTCTGACTGGACATTTAGCTTCAGTTCAAACTGTTGCTATTAGCCCTGATGGTTCAATACTTGCTAGTGGTAGTTGGGATCAAACTATTAAATTGTGGAAATTGGCTACCGGTAAAATCATTCGTACGCTCAAAAGTAGTTGTGACGTAGTTAACACCGTTGCGTTTAGCCCAAATGGAAAGACTCTTGCTAGTGGTAACTATTTTGACAGCAGCATTAATTTATGGGATGTAGCCACAGGAAAAGAAACTAAAACCCTCAGAGGTCACTCTGAGGCTGTTTCCTCTCTCACCTTCAGCCCAGATGGAAAAACCCTCATAAGTGGTAGTTGGGACAAGACAATCAAATTGTGGGAAATCGCTACACAAAAAGAAATCAACACCCTTGCAGGACATGCTAGTAAGGTTTTATCTGTCGCTATCAGCCCAGATGGGAAAACCATTGCCAGCAGTAGTTGGGACAAAACTATTAAACTTTGGAATGTAGCCATGGGAAACCAAATAGCCACCTTGACGGGGCATACCAACAGAGTTTGGTCTGTAGCGTTTAGTCCAGATGGTAAGACCCTTGTTAGTGGTAGTTTTGATAAGACGATTAAGGTTTGGCACTTTGCGTCAAGATGATGAATCACTGGAGTTTACACTAAATGCAAGCACTCGCAACATAACACCTAGAGACTCAGTCGATTTTGGATTTTAGATTTTAGATTTTAGATTTTGGATTAGTTCGACAGGATTTATCCGGGGGCTTCTACCCTGTGCGGAATTAACGGTCACGGAGAAAAAGTTATAGTATGTGAAAAAACAAAAAGTATGTGCACTACTGCAAGCACAAACAACGAACTCAGTCAGATATTGTTCGCAAAAGCTTATTAACGCTTTGTTTGATTGCCAATAAATTAGTCGCCTCGTGTTACCTCCCAGAAAATTTGCACTACGTACCCGTTCATTTGGGAGTTCCACTTTTTTAGCCTGTATATTTAGCTTTGGACTAGCTTTGGGTAAGTATTACACAATGGTTCCAATTACTCTACATAAAACTATCCGCTCTAGTTTTAGGTCAGTTGACCTAGAACTAGAGCGGTGTAGCGGGTCTTCAAGTTGCAACCAGACTGCCGGAAGGGACTCCAAGCTAGCCTAGCCAATTAGTTAATCTAAGTCTTAATTAAAGACTAGAGCTAACTGCTAGAGAACAGCCCCGGCACACAGCCGGCTAACTGCAACTTGATGACCCATAATTGTACTACTTTCTATCATGGGCATCACCTCCTTGTTGCCTAAGCGGTCTTAGTATCAAAAAGGCGGAGTTTTTAGCTCCGGGTTATTCACCTTTATTCAATATAACACAACTTTCTCCCACAATGAAAATATCCTTGATTCTTTATCTAAATTTCAATGATAAAATCCGACAGATCTTCCAACCAGATTCCTGAAACAGCCCTCTCGGTCGCTGGTTTAACTGATTACATCCGCTTTTTATTAGAACAAGACGAACAATTGCAACGAGTTTGGGTGACTGGAGAAGTTTCCAGCGCCAGCCAGCATCGCAGTGGGTTATTTTTTACGCTACAAGATCCTGATGGTGGTGCTGCAATTAAGTGTGTGGTGTGGAATAGTCAATTGACAAAACTGGCACAAATGCCTGTTCGAGGTGAGCAGTTAATTATTTTAGGTAGTATAAGGCTTTATCCTCAAAGGGGAGAGTATCAGCTTTCTGTTTGGCAAGCTTTGCCAGCTGGCGTTGGTTTACAAGCGCTACGTTATCAGCAACTGCGAAAACGGTTGCAGGCTGAGGGGTTATTTGATTCCCAAACAAAGCGATCGCTTCCTCATAATCCCCAAACAATCGCTGTTGTCACCTCACCCACGGCTGCTGCTTGGGGCGATATTCAAAAAACTCTCAAACAAAGGTATCCTGGTTTATACGTTCTCTTTTCTCCTGCTACAGTCCAAGGTGAGCAAGCCCCAGAATCTATAGTGAATGCTATTCGACGAGTGGAGATGGATGGACGTGCTGAGGTGCTACTTTTAGCAAGGGGTGGTGGTGCAGTTGAGGAATTAGCTTGCTTTAATGATGAACGAGTCGTGCGAGCAGTTGCTTGTTGTTCCATTCCGGTAATTACTGGGATTGGTCATCAAAGGGATGAGTCTTTGGTAGATTTAGTGGCAGATGCTGCAGTGCATACACCGACAGCTGCGGCGGAGTTGGTTGTTCCAGCACTGGCAGAATTATATACTCAGCATCAGCAACGAGTTGTTGCTTTACACCAAAGCGTGTCTTTTTGTTTGGAAACAGCACAAAACAAACTGCAAGAAAAGCGAAACCGTCTGCGGCGCTTACGGTTAGATCGACAAGTGCAGCAGGAAATACAGGAACTCAGTTGGAAGCGTCAGCAATTGGTGCGTGCGACAACAACGCAATTACACCAAGCAACGCAGCATATAGAAATGTTGCGCCAAAAGTTAACTACTCTTGATCCTAAAGCTGTTTTACAACGTGGTTATGCGGTGGTGCGTCAGCAAAATGGTGCGATCGCTCGTTCTGCTGCTGAGTTAAGTGTGGGAGAGGAGTTGTTGGTTCAGTTGGGTCAAGGTGATATTAAAGTTAAAGTTACGGAAAAACCAGGAACAGTTAACAATTAAATTTTGAGCTTAGTAGCGTATTGATGAAAGCAGCAAAACACGTCGTATTTCACTCTGGAAGTTCTGTTGGTTTGGAAATGTAAGCACAAAAGGAGGGCGTACACAGATGGGGAAAGGGAGGTTAGAAGCATTCAGCGATGGCGTGATAGCCATCTTGATCACCATTATGGTGTTGGAAATGAAAGTGCCGCATGGGTATGATTTAAAGGCGTTGCGTCCGCTGATCCCGGTATTTTTAAGCTATGTGCTTAGTTTTATTTATCTTGGCATTTATTGGAACAACCATCATCACCTGTTACAGGCAGTCAGACATGTAAATGGTTCTATCCTTTGGGCTAATCTGCATCTGCTGTTCTGGTTGTCGCTAATTCCTTTTGTCACTGGGTGGATGGGCGAGAACCATTTCGCCGCTATACCAGTTGCCCTTTATGGTACGGTATTGTTGTTTGCTGCGTTAGCTTACATAATTTTGACCCGTACTCTGATTGGTCATCATGGCAGAGATTCCACTTTGGCGATCGCACTCGGTCGAGACTTGAAGGGCAAAGTATCACTAGTGTTTTATGCCCTGGCAATTCCACTTGCTTTTGTCAATTCATGGTTTGCCTGTTTGTTATACATTCTAGTCGCAGTCATGTGGCTCATTCCCGACCGTCGTATTGAGAAGACTCTGATTCCCTGAAGAGTGCAATCGCCCCAAAGGGGCGGGCGCTCTGCGCCATTGCCATCGCCACAATAGAAAGAGGATGCGGAGAGTTTTTATGAATCAAGGTTGGAATTACGAAGCTAAAGTTGCTGAAATACAGAGAATTATTGCTCGCATTGAGACGGGTGATTTGGAATTAGAAGAAGTGTTTGAGCAATTTGCAGCGGCTGTTGAGTCTTTGCGCCAATGTGAGGGTTTTTTGCAGGATCGACAGCAAAAGGTGGATTTGTTAATTGAAACTTTGAAGGATGAATAGTTCTTTGTTGTGTGTTTTTAATAATTATTACTAAAAACTAACGACTTTCTATATCTTTTTAAGTGAGTTTTACAAACTTTTATTTCTGAAATCATTGCCTACAGGTAGTTTGGAAAATTAGCTGTTCATAAAACTACTGGACTTATTGAGAATAAAGTTAATGAAATGTTAATTAGGTCAATTGTTGACTTGATTCTCAACTATGCGGAAAGTTGATCGTTACCTTAATTTCAAAAAACTTTGCCTCATAAGCGTTTTGGCTCCCGATTCTCGTCGAACTCACGTACTATTACCTTGGGGAACGGCACGAGCAGACTGAAAAAATCGTGCTGAGGTATTAGGTAGCACCACCGAAGATGATCCAGTGCAAAACTTAATCCGAAGTTTGCTAACTTGGCGCACTATCTTACCTCGTTTGACCAGTGACGAGGTGACTGAAGCATTTGTTAAACAAAGTGCTGAGGCGTGGGTGTTGCGAACTCATCAGGTTGGTGGTTTCGATCCTGATACTGAACCTGTTGCTTTGATGACGCTGTAGTTGAATTTCTAAAAAATTAACTTGTCCTAAACCAAACGAGTATAAATCGTGAACTGCTACTGAATTCGCCCAGATGCAACATCCGAGCCACTGCTATTTACTATTGATCTAACCAGTTAAGCAGCCCAAGTGAAGTCATACTTCCGAAAAAGTGAGCACCAATCAGGTTGACGTTTGTCAAAACTACAAAAAGATCTAGGGGACGAATGACATTTTCAGGTCTATAGACTGCCACTCCTTGAGGCAGAGCTAGCGATTTCGATAGTACAGCAATAACGGTCACTTCAGATGCCAGAAAAGCTAACAATAGCCCTATCAAACTGACAATTAACCCAGTTTGTAATACTTGAATTACGTCCTCTTTCTTTGGATATAATTCACGATTAGGTGACTGTAAAAGTTTGTCTAAACGCCTATAGCGGAAAACCCAATAAAGCCTGAAACACAGCACTAAAATTCCAATAATACCTAAAAAGACTCCAAACCCCATGACCGAATTAGTCGTTGTTTGGACAGTGGAACTACGGCTAAATATAGCTAACAACAAAGCCAAGCTAGAAACAGCGCCTAGTGCTAACTGTACCCAGAAGCTAATCGGTCTTACTACGCCGAAGGTGGCTGCAAATCGTTGTTTAGTCGGTGCAGGTAGGTATGAATTTAAGTCATTTGACATATTCATTCTCCTTAAATTTAGTAGGCAAAAGTGGAAAGCTAGTATTTATTCAAAAAATATAGGTTAAAAACTTGATAAATATATAGTTTGCTAACAGCCAATGCAGCGCATCCTGTCTAGGTATCAAATATTAACCTAAGTTAAGTCAGTCTATAGAAGGATGTAGCGAGCAGACATTTTTTTATAGTAGGTAGTAATCAATTTAGACAGCAGACACGCGATGCCAATCTGAAGGCGCTCGCGGTCACCTTCGGGTTCATCGACCAAACGATCAGTAACACTGAGGGCGCGAAACGGTAGTCTGACCCAACGGGAAGGGAGCCAGACCATGATCCGCAACACAATTTATCCGAGATTTCGTCCCTTCAGCAGACAAGAGAGAAGTTGCCAATTTCATCTTGGTCTGGCAGTCGGGGAATTTTCACTTGTTTGTTAGCTTCAATCGCAAGTCCTAACAAGGTTTTGAGGGTGTGAAGAGGATTGCGCTTAGCAGCCAAGCCATGTAGAAACAGCAAAGATGGTCGTCGCCACTTTAAAAAGCTCCGATATTGTACGATTTTATACAGATACTCAAGAAAGTCGTGCTTTTTTTATTCTCTGATTATATAAAATTCAGAACCTGTAAATCGTTTCGGTTTATCCAATCTCGGTTTGAGCACAACTGGTCAACTTGCCTATTGAAATCTAAAAACAGATGAGATTGGTACCAAATCAGCATAAACTTTTTTTTGGTGGTAAAGCTAACAAAAGAGGTTGCTGTGGCTAAATTCCTATTCGTAACTGATTTAGACAATACTCTTGTAGGTGACGACAACGCGCTGCTTGAACTGAAGGATCGCCTAGAACAGTCACGCCAAGAGTACGGTAGTAAGATTGTTTATGCCACAGGGCGATCGCCCGTTCTTTACCAACAGATCAAAGATGAAAAAAATCTTTTAGAACCCGATGCCCTGATTCTATCTGTAGGAACAGAAATTTATCTTGACGGCAGTGATACTCCTGATTCAGAATGGTCAGAAAAAATTTCATCAGGTTGGAACCGTGACATTATAGTGTCAACGACGACTGCTTTTCCTGAGTTAGTTCCGCAACCTGACTCAGAACAGGGTTCTTTCAAGGTGAGTTTTTTCCTTCAAGAAGACTCAGCAGCAAAGGTTTTACCCCAACTGGAGTCAGAGTTGCAAAAATCTGGTTTAGACGTAAATTTAATCTATAGTAGCGGTATAGACCTTGACATTGTACCTTCTGGAAGCGATAAAGGACAGGCAGTACAGTTTCTCCGCCAAAAGTGGAAATTTGTAGCAGAGGTAACGGTTGTTTGTGGCGATTCTGGTAATGATATTGCTTTATTCTCTGTTGGCAGTGAAAGAGGAATTATTGTCGGAAATGCTCGCCCAGAGCTACTCCAATGGTATAACCAACATCCTGCCGACTATCGTTACCTGGCAACAAATTTTTGTGCCGGTGGAATACTGGAAGGTTTAAAACACTTTGGTTTCTTAGAATGATTAGCTATCTCAAAGGCATTGTTGCTGCTATCCAAAACAATAGTGTTCACCGCCATACTCTGACTCTGGAAGTCAATGGTATTGGGTATGATTTGCAAATCCCTGCACGACTGGCACAGCAGTTGCCAAATACTGGAGGTGAAGTGCAGATTTTTACCCATTATCAAATTCGAGAAGAGGTACCATTGCTTTATGGCTTTGGTTCACCGGGGGAACGAGATGTGTTTCGCCACTTGTTAGGTGTTAGTGGTGTTGGTGCAGCTATAGCGATCGCCCTGTTGGACACTTTGGAATTGCCAGAATTAGTGCAGACGATTATCACAGGTAATATTCAATTACTTATTCAAGCCCCTGGTGTTGGCAAAAAAACCGCAGAACGCATCTGTTTGGAACTCAAAGGCAAGTTAGTAGAGTGGCGTAAGACAGCAGGCTTCTTCGTCGCTACAGGCGGTCCAGCACCAGGTATTATCGAAGAAGTACAAATGACTCTCCTAGCATTGGGTTACACTGCCAATGAGGTGAGTCATGCCTTGCATGTCGTCAGTGAAGATATTGGACTTCCTAAAGATGCTTATGTGGAAGAGTGGATTAAACAGGCGATCGCTCATCTAAGCACTGAATATAGTCAGTAGTAGCCAACAGTATAAGAACATTTGTACTCTCTTATTATCAGGAGTATGCTGTAGAAATGATGGACAATCCTGATGCACACACCTGAGATTTGGACAGATTATGTCTGGACAGAAGATGAAACTGAAGCATACAGGAAATGCCAAGCCAAGGCTGAAGAAGCTACAGCCAATGGTGGAACGCCAGTAAAATTAGTAGCCATCATGAACTGCATACACCAGAACACATGAAAATTCATCTTTTCTTCTGAGTTCTGAGTTCTATATAATAAGGCGATATTCTGTAGGAGTGTCTGTCGCCATTGCATAGCGTGACAAAAGAAACTCGCATATAAACCATGAATGTACAACTTGTTAACTCCCTGGTGGAAGCGGTACTAAACCTCTCCCCCGAAGAGCAAAAACTATTTCAACAAAAGCTTAGTAACAAGCATTTAACGTTACGAACCAGTAAACCTCAAACACCAGAAGAGAGATTATTACTTTGGCACGAATGGATAGATACAGCTCCAAAAAGCTATGCTAACCTCTGTGATGAAGCTCTGCAGCGAGAAAATATCTACGATGATGAAGTATGACCTATTATTTGTTAGATACTAATATCCTGTTACGCTCCAGGGATATAGCTTCACCCAATTACAATCTTGTTGATAGATTCCAAAGCTATAATTGGGATACAAAGCATACGCTCATATAGTGCAAAAGCGCCAATGGCAGAATTAACGATTCACATTCCTGATGAACTGCTATCACGTTTGGAACCTCTGCAAAATCGTTTACCCGAATTGCTTTGGCGATTGTTAGATATTGCTAATTTACCAACAAATTCAAAAGCGACAGCTAAAACGGAGTCTACAGATATTCCCGCAGTTTATCAAGAAGTTCTTGATTTTTTAATTCAGCGTCCAACACTAGAAGAAATTATTACTTTTAAAGTTTCACTAATAGCGCAAACGCGGTTGTCAGAATTATTAGAAAAAAACCGCTCTGCAACACTAAGTCCAATGGAATCAGCTGAGTTAGATGTTTACGAGCAATTAGAGCATATGATGATTTTATTAAAGGCACGAGCTTCCCGTCGCGATGAGTAAACATGACTTCTGACTATATTTTGCAAGATCTGCGTAAGCTTGTCAGAAAAAGAGCTTCAAACCGCTGTGAATACTGCCTGATGAATCAGGATTTTTCCATTTATACCCATGAAATAGACCATATTATTGCTGTAAAACATGGGGGTGAAACCACTGCGGATAATTTGGCACTTTCATGTTTATCTTGTAACCGTCATAAAGGTTCTGACTTCGCAACTATAGACCAAGTTACTAAAGAAATTGTTCCTTTGTTTAATCCCCGTCGTCAGGTTTGGGATGAACATTTTTATATTGAAAATGCGAAAATTGAAGGTAAAACTCAAATTGGTCAAGCAACTGCTAAATTACTTCGGTTTAATCTTCCCAATCGCGTGCTTGAACGACAAATATTGATGAGTCAAGGACAATATCCGTAGGTAAGTAGCTCAACCTAAGCAGGATGAGGTTTTAAAAAATCGAAATCATTTCTTTACCATGTCCACAAACCCTTACGCTTGGATCGAAGAATCTCTGGCTACAATTCACCGCGCTGACTGGTATCGCTCAGTACAAACAATTCACGGTCTTCCAGGAGCAACTATACTTTTGGAAGGGCGTGAGGTGATCAATTTTGCCAGTAATGATTATTTGGGATTGGCTGGGGATGAACGACTAATTGCAGCAGCAACGATCGCTACCCAAGAATTAGGTACAGGTAGCACTGGTTCTAGATTACTCAGCGGGCATCGAAAATTACACAGAGATTTAGAAAGGGCGATCGCATCACTTAAACAAACAGAAGACGCTCTGGTTTTTAGTTCTGGCTATCTAGCGAATTTAGGGACAATCAGTGCTATTGTAGGCAAGCGCGATTTGATTTTATCTGACCAGTATAATCATTCTAGTTTGAAAAATGGGGCAATCCTCAGTGGTGCTGAGATTCTTGAATATCCTCATTGTGATGTTGAGGCATTAAGAACCAAGCTGAGTCAACAAAGGCAAAATTATCGACGTTGCTTAATCATCACTGATAGCGTCTTCAGCATGGACGGTGATTTGTGTCCTTTGCCAGCACTGTTGGAGATAGCGGACGAATTTAGCTGTATGCTGCTGATTGATGAAGCGCACGCCACTGGGGTACTAGGAAAAACTGGCACTGGATGCGTAGAACATTTTGAATGTAGAGGAAGCCAGTTGATTCAAATTGGCACTTTGAGTAAAGCTTTAGGTAGTCTAGGCGGGTATGTGGCTGGAAGTACAGCCATTATAGACTTTTTGCGGAATCGTGCACCAACTTGGATTTATACTACTGCACTTTCTCCAGCTGATGTGGCAGCAGCACTCACAGCCATAAAAATAGTACAGCAAGAACCACAACGCCGCATTCAATTATGGCAGAATGTCGCCCAACTGAAACAGGTTATACAACAGCAACTACCCAACCTAAAATTGTTACCGTCCTCATCACCCATTCTCTGTTTTGAATTATCAAGTGCAGCAGATGCACTCAATACTGGGCAACAGCTAAAATCAGCTGGTATTTTTGCTCCTGCTATTCGTCCCCCTACTGTTCCTACGAGTCGAATACGAATTTCTATTATGGCAACTCATAAATTGACTCATATTGATAAATTGCTAGAAGCTTTGAGCAGTATCTAAACTCAATCTAATTAATCTTTTCTTGCCTGAGTTAAGAAGAATAATACTACGATTGCTCCAAAAGCCAGAGATTTTTTTCATCACTTGATAATTTTGTACCTGTTGAACTTTTTCTCATAACTGGCATGAGTTGATTCAATCAAATTATGCATTTAACAAAAAGAATTTATCAAAGCTAAAATCCAATCATCATAAGGTTCCTGGAGAATTGAGATGATATGTTGTGGAGAGGTAAAACAAGGGTAGAGGTCAATTGACGAACTCAGATAGCCAGTGAATAACGCTCGCCATTCTTCGTAAGTTGATAACTTCTGTATTCAGGCAGCAGTGCTGACCTTACAGTTGTGCTGAATAATTTCAATGATAGTCATCTTTTGTGAGCATGCAAATATGCACACTAAAATTGTGATTTTGGTCACAGCATGATATCTCAAATACTTGGTATAAATAATTTAACTAACAGTTATTCCCAACAAATTTTAAATAAGCATAACAACTTAGAATGCCAATTTATACATTTTTATGTAAGAATTAGACCAACTAAGTTAATTAGCTGTCACGCCTACAACTTGGGCATTTATTCGTTCCGGGAGTCAACACTTGAAAGCACAGATGCTCCACTTCCGCTTTTAAGTTAGCCAGTGCTTGACTAGAGTTTTCCAGCACAGAACAGCCAGTGGATTAAGGAGACGCGCACCTAGCGTCAACTGCTGTTAATTGAACAAAGAATGTTTGTTCGTATCTCCTCCACAAGAGGCTGCTTTAAAGGCCGTTACGATCAACCGTTGCCTAAGCCATAGGTATAGCGGTAACGGTTAGAAAGAACTCAAGACTGTTGAGTGGAAGCAGAAAAGTGCAAGATGTACGCGCATCTACTTAGTATACTTTTCTAAAAGTTTATCAAAGCAAACTAAAGTAAACAATAGTAACTATACTTAAAACTGTCATGAATCAACTATAGACTCTTTAAATTACATAGCTAATTTCTATTTTATAAAGTCAATATTCAAGCCGTAGAGTTATTAGACATAGATTTAGATACAAATCTCCTGTGGCTCTTTTAACAAGGAATGAATTGTATAAAGAGTGGAAAGTCTGTAAAATCAATTGTCCGGAAACTTTATATAAACTTAAAAAAATCTTCATAAAAATATTTTATTGAATTGCTTTTTAAGTCAATACTAATAGTAAAAACACTTAAAGCTCATTAAGAATTTCAATACTTTTCTCTACAAAAATAATACTTGTAAGTCTTGTCATTACTAGAGAAAAGGTAAGTAAGGGTAAGTTTTGTTCTCATTTAATATTTCTACATATAAAAAATATTTTTAAATTCAATTGTTCTGATAAATCGATTTTTTCATAGATTCTTTTTAAAGATTTATAGGGACTTTATCTAAATATGGAAACAATGTCTGAATAATTGTATATAGGTGCAAATTAATAAATCAAAGATATCCTCTGACAAAAGGTATTCTGAAATAACTTATACGTAAAAAACATGAATATAATTTCTCGTTTACTTACTACATTTAGTATTTCTATATCTGCGGTTGCTGTGATACCTTGCTTCGCAACAGCCCAACAGACTCCAACAGTTCCGGAACAACAAATGACGCAGAGAATTTGCTCTTCCGATGCAGTGGAAGATTTGTTACCTCCGGCTGTCAGTCAAGAAAGTCCTTCTCCACTTTCTTACTTGGGGCAGCAAGGTTTTACACAAAATTCAGATGGTTCTTGGACTTGTTATGTTAGTGATTCTAGAAAGCAAGGACGTTACTATACCCTTTTTAAAGTGCAACAAGTCAATGGAAAGCTTGTAGCCAGTTCTTTTCTAGATAGGGGTGTTCTCCCGCAAGGGCAAGAAAACCGCAGCTTAGACTTCTTCATGATGCTTATAGAAAAGCATACAAAGGCAAATCAAGGGAACCGTGAAAGTATACGCAGATATCTAGATGCCTTCTTTTCCTTTGTCAAACAAGGAAAAGTACAACTCTCTAATCGTGGTTACCTCTTTGATCAACCAAGCGGTGGAGTTGTTATGTACCACTCTGTTACAGGCGGAAAACTTAAGGGAGCAGCAATCACCATTAATATCCGCTCACCTGAGAATTTATCTTCCTCTCCTGTCTCATAAGCTGCATTAAAAATTAGTTGTTGGAGGTAAATCCCTTGAAGTCAAAAGTTAAAACAATCGCTGTCACCCTATCGTCCTTAGCAACAGTAGTTAATACATCTCAATCTGCTTCTGCTCAATTGAAAGTTGGAGACTATGGTGTTCAACCAGGACTTGAGCACAACTATCTCCAGTACCAGCTATCGGGTCGAGATTTGACTCAAATGCGAGGTATTCCTGGATGTAGTGTAGGATTTGGTGCTGCTTGTAACAAAGCAGGAGCAGTCTTTCAGAAGTTAGTTGAGTCAAATGGTGGACCAACTCATGAACAGTTGCTGATGCAAGCAGCTGGAGGGGAACAAAACTACCAGAATTTTGCGAAATTTTACGGAAATGACCCCAATCTGACTCAAATACCGTACGCTTCATTCTGGGAGAATGGCAATCCCAGTATCGTGGATGGGTATCGCTATCTTCTTGGGCAAACAGTCAATCAAACTCCCCAAGAAGGTTTGGGACAGGTTGCCAAAAACTTTTACTGGGCAGTTCAGGGAAGCGGGAACTCACTTGACCCCCGTAATGGCTTACTGGATTTGAAATACTCTTATGGACGTCTGTTGCTTGAAGAGGTGGCAAAAATTCCTGATGCACAGCAGCAGATTCAAGCTTTGGGTTTAGCGCCAGAACTGACCAAATTTTACTCGGAAAAACTTTCCAGTTCGATGCGTGTGTTGAAATCTGGGAATGAGGAGTCTCTTAAACAGACAATTCTCAAAGACCTCTCAATGCCCTATTCACCAGAAGCAGCAGAACTTGGACGTCCAAATCTTGGCATTCCTGCAATTAATTCGTTGAGTGAGGATACTCTGGCTGGAGATGTCGTTTCCTGGGAAACTCCAGTAGCGCTAGATCCAGAAGCGATGAACCTTGAGGTTCCTCCCAGCCTTGCAGAAGTTGCTCTATTCCCGCAAGAAGGAGGAAGTTCTTTTCCAACTGGCTGGCTTGCTGCCCTTCCTCTGTTAGCCTTACTTCTTCTTGCTTTTGGTGGTGGTGGAGATCGCTCTTCTGGTCACAATCACGGATCAAGTATCGTTTCAAGTGGAGCTCCAGTTGGTTCTTTTGGTGGTGGTTCTCCTTCTGGATCAGGCGGTGGTGGTGGTTCTGGTGGCAACAACCAAATTACTCAAGTAGTGTCTGTTAATCCTGTAAAAACTCCCCCAGGAACGGAAATCAAGAAGGTACCAGAACCAACAACAATAACGCCGCTTGTGTTGTTGATCATTGTCCTTTACGTACTAAATCACAAGCAGTGGCGCATACAAACTAGAACACCGATCCAGTAATCGGAATCATGACGAAAAAACCAGGTTTCATTCGGTTACAACAAGAAATCTTTGGTTGTAAAAGACGTTAAAACAGGGTTTATTAGTCTTGTGTTTTAATCAATCGGTGTTCTAGAGGTTAAATTCTTTGTTTCTGTATTCAGATGAGTCGGGGTGTAGAAAACGCTCGCATTCTTGTATTTGCTTAAAGAATGCGAGCGTTCGTTTTGAAATTTGTGCTAGGTAGATACTGACGTCAGCTTATGAACAACAAAACTTCTTACTGAGGTTTATTATTTGTATTTGATGAAGGTTTTGCTGGAGCAACTTTTGCATTCACCTTCACACTTTTGACACCTTTAATTTCTTGTGCCAAAGTGGGAATTTTATTGAGCTGTTCTTGTGTGGGAACTGTTCCGGCCACTGTTACAGCACCTTCTTTAGAGTCAACTGTTAACTGACTGGCTGGTAAATTCGCCTCTAACTTACCACGAACTTCGCTTTTTAAATCACTATCAGTTCTTTTGGCATCACCACCAGTCGTGTTGTTACGTTGTTCGCGTGCTCTAATATCAGACTCTATTTGGCCTTTACGAACTTGACTCGTGGCGTCTTCTTGAGTTTTCTGAGCAGTGTCTTGCGTTGGAGCATTAACATTTTCATTTGTCCCTGAGGGAGCATCTGCACTTGTTTTTGAAGGGGTTTCGCAACCAAACGCACCAACAGCTATGACACCGCTAATGATCAATGGAATAAACTTGTTCATCTTCTGTCTCCAACTAAAATATTTCAAAAAATTCATTGACACAAGTAGCTATTAACAGCAAACAGTTACCCTTTGATCTAAAACACGGAGATAAGAACACATTAGTGGCTTATGCAAAAAACACTTGTATTGGTTTAATGTTTCCTAAATGGATACATTTAAACAAATCTTTCTTGATATCTCCATAGTTTAGTTACGGGAATTTACTGATAACTGAGTACTGTTAATTAGTGTGTGAGGTAATTGTGTGTGAGGTTCAGGAGCGAATCTTTGCAAGTGCACAGAAAGTAGTTTTTTGATGATAACTTATCAATTACTAAACAGTTGTATCCCGACTGTCAACAATTGTTACCGAAGGCTGATTATTCACAACGCCTCTTACCGAAGGCTGATTATTCACAACGCCGCCAGAATAATCTGTGTGAGTATCTACAACACCAGGTACATTATAAATTCCAAACTCCTGAATACCTTGGTTTGTCAAAACAGTTTCCGCACGACGAATTTCGTCATCTGTCCCGTCTACTATCACCAGATAATCACCACGGGATACTCGTTCATTGTATAATTTGGCTCGTTCTTCAGGAATTCCCAAACCAACGAGTGCACCCAATAGCCCACCAGCAGCTGCACCAATTCCGGCACCTGCTGCAGCTGTCGCCAGAGTTGTGGCGATTTCACCGGCGAGTAATATAGGACCTACGCCAGGGATTGCCAAGGTTCCTAAGCCTACGAGTAAACCGGTAATGCCTCCGACTGTTGCACCTGTGACTGCGCCAGCAGCAGCTCCTTCATCAGCTTTGTTACCAACACGTTCTTGCGTTTCGACACCAGCAATCTCACCGGTACGATCAGCATCTTTGGCAATGATAGAAACCTTATTCATTGGAAAACCGGCGTCTCTGAGTTCGGTAAGTGCATACTCAGCTTCACGACGGCTAGGAAAGACGCCAACTGCACGCTTGTTTTGTTTACCTAAAGCCATTTTACTCCTCCATTTAAATAGCTAAAAAAAGCACAAAAATATAGAGCTTTTGGTTTGCTTCGTGCTTATATTACAGTTTTGCCTTGGTTTGCTCCAACTTGCATCATCCGCAAGTTAAGCTAACTATCTATCAATAGATTGGTTATTTGCCCAAATGGAAATTTGGAAAAATCATAACCTCATTTCACGTCTTTCGTCTTTACGAGGGGAAATTGCGCTTCTATTGTTCGGTTATACTACTTTCACTAAGAAACAAATACTTATAACCTCATAAATAATAGTAGTAAATGCCTGCCTAAGACACTGTCGAGCGGTCTTTATTCAGGGGGTAAAAACTTGTGTACAAATGGATCTTGCCAAGTCTAAGCGAAGTTTTAGCAAATAGTCAATCAACACTGGCTGCCTGTTCATCTGCCAAAGCAGAACAGCAGTGGCGCGTCAGCGTAGCAGCAATAGAACAACTGTTATTGAAAACCGGTTCTAGCGCTTCACCTCAAGAAACTGCACAAGGATTAGTTTTAGCTGCGCCAGCACCTGTTTTCAGCGATCAAAGACTGGCTGGAAACTTGCAAACTGTCAGTTTTACGGCAAAGCCATTTAACCCCTTGGCACTGATGCCATTTCAAATGCCTCCTGATGTGGCTGTAACAGATGTATTTGCTCCTGGTGAGTCGGTTTTACCTGTATTAGCAACAGATCCGTTGGCAAGGGAGCAGTTTTGTTTGGTTTTCACCAAGCAATTCAGATTAGTGTTGGTTTTAGCAGAAGACATCAATGGTAACAAGACTTTTTCATTTTCTTTTGAGCCAGAGGTTGTTGAGTTAGCATGGCGATCGCTGGGAGCAAGAGTTGTAGTCAGCAATCCGGATCTGTTTGCCGATTTACAAGAGTTAGTACATAAATATTCTCCAGTCGCTCCAGATTACCGCGTAGTGATGGAGTTTAGTCGTTTATTGCTGACACAATTTCCAGAACAAGAAGAAAACACAGAAATAGCAAAAAGCGCTGATGTAGGGACGTCGGTACATTCAGAGTTTGCACAAACCGTTTCAGCCTCGCCACATGTGTCTTTGGGCACGTCATCACAAGCCCATACTCGTCCTGATGTAGAACTACTGCAGGCTTTTGCTCACGAAGTTCGCACTCCTTTAACAACGATTCGCACTATCACTCGTTTACTGCTCAAACAGCGTGATTTACCTGCCAATGTGATCAAACGTTTGCAGCTTATTGATCATGAATGCACCGAGCAAATTGATCGTATGGAGTTGCTCTTTAGAGCTGCAGAACTACAAACATCTGCGACTGTAAAATCTACAAATACTCAACTTACAGCAATGTCTCTGGAGCAAGTGTTGCAGCAGAGCATTCCACGTTGGGAACAAGCAGCCAATCGACGGAACTTGACTTTGGATGTCATTTTACCTCAGCAGTTACCAACTGTGGTAAGTAATCCTACTATGTTAGATCGGGTTCTGACGGGTTTGATGGAGAATTTTACTCGTAGTTTACCGGCTGGTAGTCATATTCAAGTACAGGTCATCCCTGCTGGGGATCAACTAAAATTACAATTATTACCCTTAACTCAGGCGGGAGACAATGGAAAAATGTCATGCTCTCCATGCACACCGCCAATTCGCAAAGCTTTAGGTCAACTTCTCATGTTCCAGCCGGAAACAGGTACGATAAGTTTGAATCTTAACGCAACCAAGCATTTATTTCAAGCGATTGGGGGTAAACTTATTGTGCGCGATCGCCCACGTCATGGAGAAGTGCTAACGATTTTTCTTCCTTTAGAAGTCACCAGTCAGTGAAGACTATCAACGTTGTGCCTTCTTTTCAAAATACTGCTGATGCTCTTGTGTTGCTAAATAATATTCAAGAGCAGGTACAATCTCCGTCACAATATTTTTATCAAATCTAGCAGAATTTTGTTGCTTTGCCTTTGATGTCTTGGCTGCTTCTTCCTGTTGACTATTATGGAAAAAGATAACAGATCTGTACTGTTCCCCTCGGTCTGGTCCCTGACGATTCAGCGTCGTGGGGTCATGGATATCCCAGAATATCTCCAATAAGTCATCATAACTTACGTATTGTGGGTCATACTCCACCTGTACTACCTCAGCATGACCCGTTATCCTTGATAACACATCCAGATACGAAGGGTTAGGAAAATGCCCTCCCATGTAGCCAACTGAGGTAGAAACAACTCCCTTTACCTTACGAAACGCCGCCTCGACGCCCCAGAAACAACCAGCCCCAAACGTCGCCAAATTCATTGCTGTTATGCGCTGCTCTTTATTTACTAGAGATCATATCGAAATCCGGTTTGGTTTTTGTTAGCTTGCGTGGCGGAGCCATACGAACTTGTTGAGCTAGGGAACGCTTAACGCCCAACTCTTAACGTTTAATATAAACTGTACACAGTTCTGTCTGGCGAAAACTAAATAGAAATTCCCAGGCATAATCCTGGGAACGAGGATTTTTTTGACTTCCTAGCCGCAAGCGGGGAGGAAGTGAAGTACAAATTAATATCCCTCTTCTTCGTATTCTGGCTGTCTCTCTTTGACTTTTTTGGGAATATTTACTGGCTTTGGTGGCTCATCATCCCAAGCATCACGAGCTAAATCCTCGTCGTAGTCGTCATAATCCTCATCGTATGGCTTTTTGTTGTAAGAACCAGAGTCATACTTTGACTGTGCTTGATACTTGTCTTTACCTGTTGCTTCACTCCAGTTGTCTTCTTCATCGTCTTCATCGTACTGCACTGGCTCATACTGCCGTGCTTTCATAACTTGACGCTGAGGACGTTCTTCTTCGTAGTAGTCCTCATCCCATTCTTGTGCTACAGGTTCGGGTGTACGAACAATTTTTGGCTTAGGTTGTTCTAATGGTACTCCGCTTGGCAGTTGCTTGTCTGGTGTGACTGTACGAGGAGTGTAGCTAGAGTATTCTTCGTCTGCATCACGTTCCCACGGTGCTTTACCAATACCCAAGCGCTCTAGTAAACCAACAGTTAATTGGTTAAGCCGTTCTTCAGCTCCTTCAAAAACAATCAATCTGTTGGGACCTGTGCTGACGATTTCATCTACTGAGAACTCGTAGGTACTCAAGAATTGATCGGGA
Organism: Brasilonema angustatum; assembly: GCF_059505445.1. NCBI lineage: Bacteria > Bacillati > Cyanobacteriota > Cyanophyceae > Nostocales > Scytonemataceae > Brasilonema > Brasilonema angustatum. The sequence continues at coordinate 123,546 of NZ_JCACKO010000132.1, forward strand.
ATTTGTGGTAATCCAAAAGAAGCGATCGCAATTGAGTAAAGCTTGCCTGTTTCGGTATTAAATTTGAAGCCCCGCACTTTGCCTAGGACTTCACCAGTTTCTGTAATAACTTCCCAGTTTATCAGGTTACTATAGGCCTCAACCTCAACATCATCAATGACATCCTCGTTATCCACAAGGATGACATCGCCGATTTGGTTGATGCTGTTGAGATACATATAGCGTGGCACCCCAGAAATAGAGATCAGGTTGTCTCGCATGCCAAGCGCCACAACCTCTCGCTGATCTACATCAACCCAAACCTGACTCACGATTCCTAATCGCTTGCCGTTGTCACGAGTGATTACCTGGGTGTTTAAAATATCGGAACGTCTAATACTTTGTTCAGAGGTCATCCTGTACCGAGTCCTGATCTCGAATCCGGTTTATCTATACACTATTATTAACAAAAACTCAAGCACTTGTTTGGTCAGATTGTAGCTTAATACCCAAAACTTGGGTGTACGCTCCTCTGGCTTGAGTAACGCCTATTGTACGTTCGGCTGATTCTATCATCGGGCGACGCAAACTGACAACGATAAATTGTGCTTGTTGCGCCTGTTGCTTAATCATTTTAGCTAATCGTTCTACGTTTGCTCCATCTAAAAACATATCTACTTCGTCAAATGCATAAAATGGCGATGGACGGTAGCGTTGCAAAGCAAAAATAAAGCTCAATGCAGTCAGAGATTTTTCTCCTCCTGACATAGAAGCAAGTCGCTGTACAGGTTTGCCTTTCGGGTGTGCAACCAAGTTTAATCCACTATTGAATGGATCTTCTGGATCGTCAAGTTGTAGGTATCCGTCGCCTTCTGAAAGGGTGGCAAAAATTGATTGAAAGTTTTCATTGACAGCGTCGAAGGCTTCTTTAAATGCACGTTGACGCAAAGTGGTAAAATTCTCAATTCTTAACAGTAATTCGGTACGCTCTCCTTCTAAGGTTTGCAATTTTTGAGTGAGTTCTTCAAGGCGTTTTTGCGTGCGCTCATATTGTTCTAACGCCAGCATATTTACAGGTTCCATTGCTTGTAGGCGTTTGGCAAGAGAACGCAATTCTTTTTGCAATTCTTCTAAATTGACTTTATCTGGTACTTCCGGCAAAGGGCTAAGTAATTCCCCTGACATCGTTCGCAATTGGGTTTGCAATGCAGCGAGTTCTTCTCGCCGCGTCTGCTGGGTTTCTTGCAGTTTTTGGATTTCCCATTCCAATTGTTGCTGACGCATTGTGTGCGATCGCAATTCTTGTTCTGTTGCGTCGCGTTTTTGTTTCTCCTCTCCCAAATTTTGTTCCATTTGACTCAAAGCTGCGCGAGTCTCAGCAATTGCAGTGCTGAGTGTTGAGTCCTGAGTCCTGAGTCCTGTACGTTGATTTTGCTGATTTATCTGCTCTTGATGGTATTCTTCAATACGCTGTTCCCCAACAGTAATTTTTTCTTGCAACCGCTGCTGCTGATTTTCCAAGTTCTTCAGGCTTTGCTCTACTTCCCTTAAGGCGGTTTCCCGTTGTTGCAATTGTTGCTCTTGAATTTTTATTTTTGCTTGGATTTGTTGCCACTCCTGGGGAGTTTGGGACTGTTCCAACTCAGTCAAAGCGTGTCGCAACTGTTGTAATTGTTGCTCTTGGTCAGGTAATTCCCGAACCAAAATTTCTAAACGGGATTGGACGGTGGTTAATTTTTCTGTGTTTTGCGAAAGCTGCGATCGCGCTGTTTCTAATTGCGTCGTAAAACTTTTGATCTCTTTGCGTAACTGTTCCAAGCGCAGTTGTTGTTCTCGCCGCGCCTGTCGTGCTTCCGTCACCTGTTGTGTGAGTTGTTTTGTTTTGGTAGAAAGAGAATGAATTGCTGAACTACAACGTTCTAAAATTCGCTCAATATCAGTTAACCGACTTTTTAAAGAAGAAACTTCCTCAGATTCCGCAACTTCTGTCGTACCAAACCGTAACGATGAACGCTGGTTCGTACTACCACCAGTCATTGCACCACTGGTTTCCAACAATTCCCCATCTAAAGTGACAATGCGATAAAGTTTCATATGCTGACGTGCGTCAGCGAGATTTGCAAAAACAACTGTGTTACCAAAAACGTAGTTGAACACATCTTTATAGCGGCGATCGCACTCGATTAAGTTCACAGCATAATCCACAAACCCATTCGCATATCGCAGTGTAAAATCTTGGGTAAATTTGGAAGCCTGAATTTTATTCAGGGGTAAAAAAGTCGCTCGCCCACCACGTTTTTGTTTGAGTAGTTCAATTCCTGCAGCGGCTATGCTGTCATCTTCGACGACAATATGTCCCAAACGCGCCCCTGCAGAAGTTTCCAAAGCCAATTGATAGCGGGGTTCCACACGTCCTAACTGTACAACTAATCCACAAACTCCCGGCATTCCCGATTGGAGGATAATTTTGCTCGCTTGGGTTCCTTGAACTTCTTGCTGTGCGGCTTGTTGCGCCTCTAGTTTATCCAATTGGCGTTGTTTTTCTCGTTGTTCCTGCAGCAAGCGCTTTTGGGTTTCCTGTTGGATTTGTAGTTCTTGTTCAGTAGCTGATAGTGTTTCGGCTAAATTTTGAATCGGTTCGCCAGAAGTGTTAAATTCTGTTTCAACTTGTTGACATTCAGCTTGTCTTTCTAATTGCTGAGGTTCTAAAGTTTGAACAAGTTCGGTTTGTTCTTGAATTTGCTGCTGGAGTTGGTTATTACGTTCTGTCAGTTGTGCTTGTTCTGTGCGTTGAGGTTCAAGAGTTTGCAGTAAAGTTTCAATTTGGCGGTTCAGGGCTGTTTGTTGTTGTACCCAAGCTTCTGAGGCGGAAGCAATTTCTGCAGCAGCTTCACGGGAGTTTTCTAATTCTTGTCGCGTCTGATCTCGTTCGGTTCGTCGCGAGGTGATAAATTGCGTTTGTTGAACTTGTTGTTGTGCGAGTTGTTCTAAAGAATGATGATGCTGTTGAATTTCCTCTTGAGTTTGTTGCAGGCGCTTAACGGTTTCTTGTGCGGCTGTTTCTAATTCTTTTTGCTGACGCTGAAGCTGTTTACGTTCTGCTTCTTGAGTGGCGAGGGTAGATTGTACCGCCAAAAGTTCTTCTTCTCCCAAAGCTTTGACATGGGCGTTGAGTTGTTCAAGTTCGGCAGTTTTTTGGGTGATTTCTGAATTGAGGGTGGTGAGTTGAGTTGTGAGTTCAGTCGAAGTGCGATCGCCAATTTGAATTTGCGTGGCTAACTTTTCTTGCTGTGCTTGTTGGGAACGCCAAGATAAAACCGCTTCCCATTGTTGTTTGTCTTGAAATTCAGCGCGGAGTTTTTGGTATTTTTCGGCTTTGGCGCGATCTTGGGAGAGGCGATCGCGTTGTCCAGTTAACTCTGTCTCAACAATACGACAGCTGTCTTCCTTGTCTTTAACTTCATCTAAAGTTCCTTTTGCCTGATGGATTTTGCGATCAAACGCCGCCACTCCTGCCAACTCATCAATAATTTCTCGTCTTTCGCGGGGGTTCATCGAGATAATACTGGTGACATCCCCTTGCAGGACAACGTTGTAACCTTCAGGATAAATACGTAATTCTTCGAGTTCCTCGTGTAATTCTGTGAGAGTGCAGGAGATGCCGTTAATGGAATAATTCGATGTATAAGTTCCTTGCGGAGTCACTCGCAGCCTTCTGGTGACACTCCAGTCGCTACCTGGTTTGGCACGGATTTTTTCTTTGCGATTTCTATCATCCTCGCTTTCTTCTTCGGCTGACTCTGATTTCTCTACTTCCTCATCTTCAACGATAGAGACGACAGGGGAGATTTCCTCAAATTCATCATCCAGTTCATGGTCTGATAAATCAAACGTTACCGTGACGGAAGCTTCCACAGCGGAACGAGATTTCGTGGTTTGAGTCGTGTTGACTAAATCAGGAAGGCGATCGGCACGCATTCCCTTGGAACTCGCAAGTCCCAGGCAAAACAGCAGCGAGTCTAGAATATTGGATTTCCCAGAACCATTCGGTCCAGAAATGACAGTAAACTCCGACAGTAAGGGGACAGACGTTGTACCGCCGAAGGATTTGAAGTTAGTGAGTTGTACGCGCTTTATATGAACCATCGCGCTGTTTTACCGGGCTTGTGCAGTTCAAGTGTATCAACAAACCTCTCAAAAGATTAGCGTGAAAATTATCAACCGCCCTTCGGGTTCGCCAGTCCCCCGTCTTGGCGGCTTCCGTCACGATGGGGGCTGGACTCACCAAGACGCCTTAGCGTAACGAGGGTTTATCCTGCAAACTGATGGACGCTATCGCTTCATTCACGACTTGCCACGGGGACATTTTGCAAAGATATAAGATTGTGTTACGGGTAGAAAATAATAAGGTGAGTTATGCAACTAGAAGATTACTTTAACTTTCAACGCCCCGATGATATCCGGGTAAAAGGTACAAGGGTAGGAATTGAAACTATCCTTTATGATTTCATCCATCGGTGTCGGACTCCAGAGGAAATTGTCCAAAGTTATCCATCAGTTACTCTAGAGCAGGTTTATGCGACAATTCTTTACTAAGTAAGTCGGTGTAATAAAACCAAACTGTGTGAATAAAAGTAAATAAGGCTCAAACTCTTTCTCTCCCTGCTCCCTGCTTTATTCCAAGAAGAATTATTTACGCCGACCTACTTACCTGCATAATAAAGAAGCGGTAAGCGCTTATATAGCTGATTGGTTAGAGTGGAGTCATAGGGCGCGGGAAGAACAGCGACGTAATCCTCCGCCAGTTGTCGTCAAACTGATGAAGTTAAAAGCCGAAAGGGAAGCAATGAAAAAAACACATGACTCTCAAATATCTGCTGGATGAAAATATTGCTCCTTATTGTTCACCAACCGCTATCTTAGTTTCAATATAATAAACTTATGCTGATAAATCTAAATGCAAACGATATAAGATTCAAAGACGTTCAACAGCTTTTAAAATTTGAAGAACAGTATAATGACTCATTTACATCCTTACTATTCTTAGAAAAGCTTACAGAATTTGAACAACAAGAATTACAGACAATTCGCAACATTTTTCGCGAATACTACTCAGAGGGGAAAATCTCCGAAGGACAAATAAAATTTCTTTTCCTTGCTCCATTGATCAAGTTAGCTGGCTTTTATCATCCCAGCATTAAGATAACTTTAGAAGAAAATATTGCTGACATCTCCGTTGAAGATGAAGACACAATCATCAAAGGACGGATGGATATTTTGGCTGTTAATAAGACGCAAGGAAGAACAGTTTCGACACCTTTTTGGATATTAGTAATCGAATCTAAAAATAGTAGTTTGAATGCTACAGAGGGATTGCCACAATTGTTCACTTATGCCTACACAAGTTTAGAGCATCAAACGTCCGTTTGGGGATTGACTACCAACGGTATGGATTATCAGTTTGTCTATATCCAGCAAGGTAATCCATCGACTTATCAAGTAATGCCAAAATTAGATATAACTCGTCTTGAATCATCAAGTGAATTGGTGCAAGTGCTGAAAGCAATTGGTTTACAGTATAACGCCCAGTAGTGCTTCAAATAGCATCGTCAACATCATGCCAAAGGCAGCGAAAATCGAAACATAGTTCCCTTATTTAGCTCACTTTCTACTAAAATTTCGCCTCCCTGCAGCTTAACAAGACGATGGCAGATAGCTAAACCCATTCCAGAACCACCAGGGTTACGCTCCCGAGAGCGCTCAGAGCGCCAAAATCGGTTAAAAACAAAGGGTAAATCCTCTGCTTTCATACCATGACCTGTGTCAATCACCGCAATCCATAATTTCGCAGGTTCGCTCCAAACTCGCACAGTGATAGAACCATTGACAGTGTAGCGTACTGCATTGCCAAGTAGGTTGACCAGAATCTGCTCAACTCGCTCAGGATCAGCACACACCAAGGGAGGATTGGGTGGGCACTCCAAAAGCAACACAGGACCTTCTTCTAGTAGTTGATCACTAAAGCGTTTAATAAGGGAGAGCAGAAGTAGATGTAGATCAACCCGTTGAATCTTGATGGGTAAATATCCCCCCTCTGCCTTGGAAAGTTCTTGTGTATCATTTACCAACCGACCTAATCGAGCTGTCTCTGCCACTAATCGCTCAAACAGTTCTGCTTTTGCTTCAATCGCCCCATCTGCTAAACCCTCCAGATAACCCTCCAAGATTGTCAACGGTGTACGTAGTTCATGAGTTAAATCTTCCATGAGTTCTCGACGGCGCTGTTCTACCCCTTCAAGGTTTAATGCCATTCGGTTAAAATTTATAGCAAGGCGGTTCAACTCTGGAATTTCACTCTTAGGTACACGCGCGCTCAAGTTCCCCTCAGCAAACTTTTGAGTAATTTTCTCCATCTGAATTAGAGGTTGTACGATCCGCTTAGCAAACAAGTAACTCAAACTACCTGCTACGGTTGCACCGAGAAGCATTGACCACCAAACTCCTTGCTTCCAGACTACCTGACACTTGTCAATCAAGTCATTGGCAGTTGTACCCACATTAAACTGTCGTCCTTCTAAAAGCGTTAAGTCCAACCCAAACAGTTGGTGCGAAAAGAACCAGTCCACAATGAGTGGGGTACTTAATCCAACTAGCATCACAATAATGTTGCACAACAGTAATCGCGATAGAAGGCTAAGCTTACTCACAATTCGTCCTAAATAACTTGGTCGTCAAACTTATAACCCACTCCAACCACAGTTTTGATAAAAGTTGGATTAGCTGGATCGGGTTCAATCTTCTTTCGTAAACGTACTATGTGAGTATCAACAACCCGCTCATCGCCGTAAAAGTCACTACCCCAAAGTTTCTTAATCAGTTGAGTTCGATGCCAAACCCGACCAGGATCACTCATAAATGTTGCTACTAGTTCAAACTCCAAAGCCGTTAGGTCTAAAGGAGTCAATTCGTTTGTACTCAGAACTCGGTTGGCTGAGTGTTGCTTGATATCAATAACAAAGTGTTGCGTACGATAAGTGTGATATTGCTTGCTATCACCTTGCATTCGTCGTAGGAGTGCACGCACACGAGCTACCAGTTCCTTTAGACTGAAGGGCTTGACTACGTAGTCATCTGCTCCAGTCGATAAACCGATGATCCGATCATTTTCCTCACCCTTAGCCGTCAACATCAAGATGTAAGGATCACTATAGCTTGCTTGCTGTCGAATGCGAGCACAAACTTCCAGTCCGTCTAAACCGGGAATCTTTAGATCTAGGATTATTAACTCAGGCGAATACTCTTGAAACTCTTGAAGCGCACTTAATCCATCAGCGCAGTGGCGACAATAAAATCCTTCTCTTTCCAAATACAGTTGAATTAACTGAGCAATTTCAACTTCATCTTCAACAATCAAAATCCCCATTAGCTTGATAAAGAGCTTTTTTACTAAGCATTATTTTACCAAGCATTAATAGTAAAGCACTTTATCTGACCAATCATCTAAGGACGAAGTTTTAAGCTAGCTTTAACTAGCAAAAGCGCGCATATTCAACAGTCTTGTCACAGAACTTTACACCTTTTTCACAAAGCATGGCATATCTTTTAACAAATCTTCGGCAAAATGTCACATTTTCGTCACATGATTGACATATGCTCGCTACGTTTTTGCTACAAAGTGTAAATTCACAGAGAAACAAATTGATTGAATAATCTATAGCAGTCCTATTTCATTTGTGTGAAAGTGCCTGCGCTCTGCGCTTAAAAACAAACTACATTTGTACATTATTCTTAAGCGTTAAGCGTTAAGCGTTCCCTACCTCAACGAGTAATTTCACAACTCCTGCACGGATTGCTATATATAAGAATCTTGTCGTTCTCTTTAAAGTTGTATACGTATACTTTGTGGTATATGTTTAAAAATTCGCTAACCATTGTACCTTTTCGGACATCTACCTTCATATGTTCAAAGACGCTCGTTTAATCTCTGCAGACCAAGTTGTTGAAACTGAAGTTTGTATTGTTGGTGCAGGCGCAGCTGGAATCACGCTAGCCCGTGAATTTATTGGACATAAAACAAAAGTTTGCCTTGTGGAGAGTGGCGGACTTGAGTTTGATCCACAAACTCAAGCGCTTTCTGAAGCATCAACTGTTGGAGATCCCTTTTTGCCACTCAAAGACATCCGACATCGAATGTTCGGAGGCAACTCAAATCTTTGGGCGATTAAGATTGGTAAAGGGCAAAAGGGTGTGCGGTATGCCCCTTTGGACGAAATTGATTTTGAGAAGCGAGACGGGCTACCTTACAGCGGTTGGCCAATTGAGCGATCGCACTTGGAACCGTATTACAAACGTGCCCAGTCAGTTTGTCAAGCAGGTCCATTTGCTTATGATCCTGACACATGGGAAAATGAACAAGCGAAGCGCTTACCCCTAAATGAGCAGCAAATACTTACTGCTGTGTTCCACTTTGGACGTGGCAATGTATTCAGCCAGGAGTATCGCGACGAACTTATTAAAGCTGATAACATTACTGTTTTGCTCAACCTGAATGCAGTTGAGATTGAAACCAATGAGTCTGTCAGAACGGCAACTCGTTTGCGGGTTGCTTCTTTGCAAGGGAATCAGTTTTGGATCGCTGCCAAGGTGTTTATACTCGCCCAAGGTGGACTAGAAAATCCGCGTACGCTGTTGATGTCCAATCGTCAGCAAACGGCTGGCTTGGGTAACCAACACGATGTAGTCGGCAGATATTTTATGGATCATCCCTTAGTCCAAGGTGGCGATTTTATCCCTGCTGACGCTAACTTATTTAACAAAATGCCTCTGTACGATCTACGTCGTGTGAACGATGTTCCAGTGTTGGGCTATTTCAAACTCTCGCAAGAGCTTATGCGGCGTGAGCAATTAGTCAATATTAGCACTGTTCTGTTTCCACGACCTAGTAAGCGACAACTCAAGGCAATTGAGTCATTCAAAGCTGTAGCCGAACCGCTTGTTCATCGCAAATTTTCACAGCTGCTTTCCGCCAAAGAGTTTGTCAATATCATCGGTGGTATCGATTACGTGATGCTTGCCAGTTACTTGGCTGCTACTAAACATCAGTCCTTGCTGCATGGATTCCACAGAGGCGGATGGTCAGAATTGCCAAACAACCAAAAAAGGTTTAAGGTTTTCGAGGTGATTCATCAAGTGGAACAATTGCCCAATCCTGCTAATCGAGTTGTGTTGAGCAAAGAACGAGATCCACTCGGCTGTCAAAAGTTAGAACTTCACTGGCGGTGGGATACTGACAATGCCCTTAACATTCAGCGTTCTCAAGAAATCGTAGCTCAAGAATTTGCGAGTTCTGGGTTAGGTGAATATAGAATCGAATACAAAGAAGGTCTTCCCAAACTTGGTATACCTTCTGGTACTGCCCATCATATGGGCACAACCCGAATGCATATTGACCCGAAACAGGGAGTTGTTGATGAAAATTGCCAAGTTCATGGTATTTCTAACTTATTCATAGCAGGTAGCTCCGTTTTCCCTACAGGAGGATATGCTAACCCTACCTTGACAATTGTTGCACTTTCTATTCGCTTGGCAGATTGGATTAAGAAGTCAACAGAATTAGTCGGGACTACTAATTTAGGAAGTGGTCTTCGCACAATGGAAAAGTCAAAATAGAAGATAGGGGCTGTATACAATTAAGCCTTGTCTTTCAAATACGGAGTTTGTTATCAGTGGTATTACAAGTACAAACAAGCACCTACGAAGCAAAAACCCAAGAAATTGCTAAACAACTTCTCGCCGCGACACAGGAGAATCGTTCGTTCTTTGGTGCACTGCGAGATCAAATGCGCTGGGACGATAAGTTGTTAGCTTGGGCGATGAGCAATCCTGGGTTACGGGTGCAATTGTTTCGCTTTATTGATACTCTTCCTGCTTTACGTAGTAAACCAGAAATTGCCGCCCATTTACAAGAATATCTGGGTGATGAATCCGTAGAATTACCCACAGCCCTCAAGGGAATGTTGGGCTTTGCTAATCCAGATTCTATGCCAGGACAAGTTGCGGCGACAACTGTTTCCACAGGTGTAGAAACATTAGCTCATAAATATATTTCTGGAGAAAACATTAAACAGGCGCTGAAAACAATTGAGCGACTGCGTAAGGAAAAAATGGCTTTCACTGTAGACTTGTTGGGTGAGGCTGTGATTACCGAAGCAGAAGCTCAATCTTATTTGGAACGCTATCTAGATTTGATGCAACAATTGGTGGAAGCATCGAAGAATTGGACGCCAGTTGGGTTGATTGACGAAGCTGATGGACAAAGTTTGCCAAAAGTCCAGGTTTCTGTGAAGTTAACGGCGTTTTACTCGCAGTTTGACCCGTTGGATGCTACAGGTAGTGAAGAACGGGTGAGCGATCGCATCCGCACTCTGTTACGTCGTGCCAAAGAACTTGGTGCTTCTGTTCATTTTGACATGGAACAGTATGCATATAAAGATATCACTTTCAACATCCTGAAAAAACTTTTAATAGAAGAAGAGTTTCGCTCTCGTACAGATATTGGGATAACAATCCAAGCATATCTACGCGATAGCGAGCAAGATACACAAAACTTAATTAATTGGGCGAAACAGCGTGGTTATCCGCTGACAATTCGTTTGGTGAAAGGCGCGTATTGGGATCAAGAAACTATAAAAGCAGAGCAGAAGCATTGGCAACAGCCAGTTTATAACGATAAAGCCGCAACAGATGCAAATTTTGAAAGAATAACTGAATTATTGCTTGAAAATCATCAATATGTGTATGCTGCGATTGGTAGCCATAATGTGCGATCGCAAGCTCATGCTATCGCAACAGCACAAAGCTTAAATGTCCCTCGCCGTTGCTTTGAGATGCAAGTTCTCTACGGTATGGGCGACAAACTAGCAAAAGCCTTAGTTGATGGGGGGTATCGAGTTCGAGTTTACTGTCCTTATGGCGAACTGCTTCCAGGAATGGCGTATCTGATTCGCCGCTTGCTGGAAAATACTGCGAATAGTTCATTCTTGCGCCAAAATATGGAGAATCGTCCAGTAGAAGAATTGTTAGCACCGCCAGTCGTGGGAGACGACAAGCAGACAAGCAGACAAGCAGAAAATCCTTCATCCTTTGTTGGTGCGCCTGATACAGATTATGCTGAGGAGGAGCAGAGGAAGGAGGCGAATCAAGCTTTCCAAAATGTTCGTCAGCAATTAGGAAGAACTTATCTGCCTTTAATTAACGGTGAGTATGTTCAGACACAACAAGTTGTCGATTCTGTCAATCCCTCGAATTTTAGTGAGGTGGTTGGTAAGATAGGACTTCTGAGTGTTGAACAAGCCGAACAAGCGATGCAAGCTGCAAAGGCTGCGTTTCCTGCTTGGCGTAAAACACCTGTAAAAGAACGCGCTAGGATATTACGAAAAGCGGCTGATTTGATGGAACAACGCCGCGCGGAACTTTCGGTTTGGATAGTTTTGGAAGTTGGGAAGCCAGTACGGGAGGCGGATGCTGAGGTTTCGGAAGCGATAGACTTTTGTCGTTACTACGCTTCGGAGATGGAACGCTTGGATCAGGGTTTTAATTATGACGTAGCTGGTGAAACGAATCGTTATATTTACCAGCCTAGGGGAATTGCTGTCGTGATTTCTCCTTGGAATTTCCCTCTGGCGATCGCAACGGGAATGACAGTTGCAGCCTTGGTGACAGGAAATTGTACTTTGCTTAAACCAGCGGAAACATCTTCTGTGATTGCGGCGAAGCTGACGGAAGTTTTGGTAGATGCTGGATTCCCTAAAGGTGTTTTTCAATACGTCCCTGGTAAAGGTTCACAAGTTGGGGCTTATTTGGTGAATCACGCGGATACTCATGTGATTGCTTTTACTGGTTCACAAGAGGTAGGGTGTCGGATTTATGCAGATGCAGCAATTCTTAAGCCTGGTCAAAAGCATATGAAACGCGTGATTGCTGAGATGGGTGGGAAGAATGCCATCATTGTGGATGAAAGTGCTGATTTAGACTCTGCTGTTGTTGGGATTGTGCAGTCGGCGTTTGGTTACAGTGGACAAAAATGTTCTGCTTGTTCACGAGTGGTGGTGTTGGAACCGGTATATGATACCTTTGTGCAGCGATTTGTGGAAGCGACGAAATCGCTCAATATTGGGGAGACGGAGTTACCGAGTACGCAAGTTGGACCGGTGATTGATGCAAATGCACGCGATCGCATTCGTGAGTATATCGAAAAAGGTAAGGCAGAAGCAAAAGTAGCTTTGGAAATGCCATCACCTGATAATGGGTATTTTATCGGTCCTGTTATCTTTAAGGATGTACCAGCAAATGGGGTTATAGCCCAAGAAGAAATTTTTGGTCCAGTTGTGGCGGTGATTAAGGTGAAGAACTTCAAAGAGGCGCTGGAAGTTGCTAACGGAACTAACTACGCCTTGACTGGAGGACTTTACTCTAGAACTCCTTCGCACATTGAGAAGGCGCAGGATGAGTTTGAAGTCGGGAATTTGTACATTAACCGGAATATTACGGGTGCGATCGTTGCACGACAGCCGTTTGGTGGTTTCAAGCTTTCTGGTGTTGGTTCTAAGGCTGGGGGACCAGATTACCTGCTACAATTCACAGAACCGCGTACGGTGACGGAAAATATTCAGCGTCAAGGTTTTGCACCAATTGAGGGAGCTGAGTAATAATTCAAAATTAAAGTAAGTTAGTAGGGTGGGCAGCGTTGCCCACCTTATTTTATTATCGAACCACGAAGACGCGAAGGGCGCGAAGAGATTTGAATGAAGGATGTCATCGTTAGAGTTGCTGATTGGTATAAGGAGTTTTCAGCAATTCAAGCAATCAGGAAGTCTGTTTTTCAAGAAGAACAAGGTGTAGATCCTGATTTAGATTTTGATGGAGAAGATGAAACTTCTCAGCAGTTGATTGCTTCTTTAAATGGAGAGTATGTGGGAACTGCGAGGGTGAGATATTTGGATGACAAGACTGCGAAGATTGAAAGGCTTGCTGTTTTACCAGTAGGTAGAGGGTATGGTATTGGCAAGAAAATTATGGAAAAGGCAATGGATGTTATAGCGAGTAAGAATATTCCAGAAGTTGTGATTCATGCCCAAGAGTATATCAAGGGTTTGCATCAACAGTTGGGTTTTCAGGAAGAGGGGGAGGTTTTTGAAGAGGCTGGCATTCGTCATGTGACAATGAGGAAGAAATTTAATCAGTGAACAGTCAACAGTGAACAACTGATAACTGATTGAGATAAATGGCTTGCAGTAGTTCTTAAGCGCAAATACGAACTTATGATATCAAATCTGGTTAATCACTTACTGCATCTATACCTCACCCAAGCACTATCCTTTCCTCTGGTGAATAAGCAAAAGGGTAGGGGTGAGGTAAAAGCTATGAAGACTTGTCCAATATCATGAGCAATGACAAAAGTAAGCGGAATAGATATAAAAACTTACTGATACTTGGGATAATTTGGTTATTGGGGGCGTTGTGCGATCGCATTTGGTTTGCTTTGGATCGTTCTGTCCCTGCTTGGGATCAAGCAGACTATTTCACTGGTAGTTTAAATTATTGGCACGCGTTACAAAATCCCCAGTGGTTTAACCAGGAGTGGTGGCAAAGTTTTTGGCTGCTGTCTTCCAAAATACCGCCTTTAACTTACATCGTTACAGCTATTGTTCAGAATATCTTTGGCATCGGACCAGATCAAGCAACTCTGATGATGCTGTTCTTTAGTGCAATTTTACTAAGTTCAGTCTATGGTTTGGGCACTGTGCTATTTAGCGAGACTGTAGGTTTGTGGGCTGCTGCACTATGCCAAATTTTACCTGCTCTGTATAACTTTCGTTTAGAATTTCTGCTGGATTATCCCTTGACAGCAGTCGTAACTTTGAGTTTCTTTTGCCTGAGTGTTTGGCGAATGACAGTGGACAAGGGGGTATTTGCTTCTTTTTCTCCCCCTGCTTCCCCTACTTCCCCTGCTTCCCCTACTTCCCCTGCTTCCCCTACTTCCCCTGCTTCCCCTACTTCCCCTACTTCCCCTGCTTCCCCTGCTTCCCCTACTCCCCCTGCTTCCCCTGCTCCCCCTGCTCAATGGTTCTGGGCTGCAGCCTTCGGCTTAACTTTGGGGTTGGCGTTGATGGTGAAGCAGACGGCGTTGTTTTTTTTGTTGACGCCGATAGTCTGGCTTGGAGTGGGTGCACTACGTCATCGGCGTTGGGGACGCTTATTACAACTACTGGCTGGTTTATGCTTATCGGTGTTGATTTTTGGTCCTTGGTATCGTACGAATTGGCTTATCATCCTCACTTCTGGTAAGCGGGCGACAATTGATTCTGCTATTGCTGAACATCAGCCTGGTCTTGATAAGCTGGAATCTTGGATTTACTATTGGAATCAGTTACCTTACCAAGTTTCATTACCTTTGTTATTTGTACCTCTGGTAAGTTTACTTATATGGTGGGGGCGTTCAAAATTTGCGTCTGAAAATCCAAAACTCGAAACCATAGCCTCAAGCAAAGCGAACCAGCAAAACTCATCACTCATATGGTTACTTGTGTTTTGCGTTGGCGGATATTTTCTTTCATGTTTGAATGTTAACAAACATGAACGTTATGTATTGCCTTATTTACCAGTGGTGACGGTACTTTTAGCTTATGGGTTGACGCGTTGGCGCAGTCTGTTTGGACAGCGTGTCCGTTGGGGTACTTTTGGTTTAGCAGTTATACTCATGTTGCTCAACCTGTTTCCGGTAGGAGGTGTTGTTGGTACTTGGATGACACAAGTTTTGAGTCCCAACTCTGCGCATTATCCTTATATGAAAGCAGAGTTTCCTCATCAACAGGTTATTGCCCAAATTATCCAAACAGAACCGTATTTGCGTTCTACTCTAGGAGTACTACCATCAACTGTAGAAGTTAACCAACACAATTTTAATTACTACGGGGCGCTACGAAACTTTCAAGTTTACGGGCGTCAGGTGGGAATCAGAAAAAAGTTTGTCGAACAAGATGCGCGATCGCTCTGCTGGTTCGTAACGAAAACAGGTGATCAAGGACCAGTTAAAGAAGCTCAAGCTGTTATGGTAAAGACTGTTGAGCAAGGCGGGAATTTTCAACTCAATAAGTCTTGGAATTTGCCTGATAACAGTCAACTCATGCTTTATCATCAACAAACGCCGACACTACAAGTCAGACAAACTTCTCAACAAAACTCACAAGCCAAAATAGCTCTATCACAAGTCATAGTACCAGAAAAAGCTCCCCCAGGAGTACCAATACCTGTAAGCTATGAGTGGTCTGGTTCTTGGGATGAACTACAACACGGGTTAGTCCTGCTAACTTGGCATAAAAATGGTCAGATCATACCTAACACTGATAGTTGGATACACGACCATGGTATCGCGATGGGAGCTATGCATCCTGGTGCCAAAAAACCCGAAGGAACATTTCAAGTTATTGAAAAGATGGCAATGTTGCCTCCTTCTACCGTAGCACCCGGAACTTATACCCTAGAGGCGATTTATCTCAACAGACTATCAGGAGAAAGTTATCTCCTCTCAGTGCCAAAAGTAACATTACAAATTGATCCTCAAACCCCTGCCACACAAGCACCAGAATTGGATTTAGTGACTCAGTTAGAGACTTTAGGCGCTCAATTACCCAAAGGCACTGAAGCTGTGACTCAAGTTTTTGATGAAGTTGGACGTATTAATCAATACGATCCAATTCAGGATTATTTGGTACAAGCAAGACTGACTTTAGAATATCGATTGCAACATTTTACTCGAAACCGAGATTGGGCATACGCTTTGGCTTTAGCAAACGTGTTGCAGCGGCGGGTGGATGGTGCGATCGCATCTTTAAAACAAGTCACTCAGTTAGATCCAGAAAATCCTTACGCTCACGCTTATCTAGCATTTGTTCAAATCTACAGCTGGCAGCCACAAGCCGCTGAAAAGTCTTTACAACCGAGTTTAGCTAAAAATCCCAATTTACCTCCTGAATTCAGACTGCTTTCAGGAGTTGCTGCCCTTATGCAAGGCAATTTCGTGAAAGCATCGAAAGATTTGTCAACATTGAGGAAGTATTGAAAAAGGGGTGTAAGGGTGTAAGGGTGTAGGGGAAACTCAGATCTTGACACCATTCTCAATAAAACCAAAAAAACCCGGTTTTTTAACCAAAAATATAGGGTTTGAGGATTAGTCATTTTCAAGAAACCCGGTTTTTCACCGAGGTGCAAGATGTCAGGAAATACATTTTCATCTTTGGTTTTGAGATTTTCCCGTGATTAGCTTCCTTACTCCCTCACTCCTTGTCTCAAACGCAGTTTGTTTATACAGGAATTTGTTACAATCTTTCCTTTGTCTGATTATCTTTTTTTTCTTGTGTGTTCGTGTCGTTCGCGTTCTTCGTATCCTTTGTGTCCTTGGGATTCGTTGAATTGGGTGCTTTTTGGGCGGGAGTTAAATTCTGTGTTTTTTGGGCTGGAAGAGAGTTATTAGTTTCGACAACCGCAACTGCTGACATTCCAGGAGTCATCCGAGATTCATAACCTTGAAGACTCTTAGGCTCAAAGACTATCTTGACTGGAACTCGTTGCACGTCTTGAGCAAGGTTGGAATAACCCGTGGCATTTTCTTGTGGGGGAAGGGCAACCTTGCCAAAAGAAGTGGGGGACATACTATCCACTTTGCCGTTAAACGTGCGATTAGGGAAGGCAGGGATTGTAATTGTCACATTTTGCCCAGGCTGGATTTTTTCTAACTGAGTTTCTTTAAAGTTGGCAATTATCCAAGGATTTGGCTGCACTAGTGTGATAAGAGTTTGTCCTGGTTGTACCTGCTGCCCTACAGAAACGCTTTTATTACCAATTTTTCCAGGAACTAGCGCTGTAATATCGGTGTAGGATAGCTGAAGTTCAGCTTTTTTGAGATCTGCCTGCTTTTGGGCAACAGCAGCTAGCGCTATTTTATACTGTTGCTGATGTATCTCTCTTTGCTGAGCATTAGTTGCAGCCTGTTTTGCTTGGTTATTGTTTGCTGGATCTGAGTTAGATTCGGAAGCACTAACAATATCTCTATTGAGCCTTTCTCGTGCCAATTCTGCTTGCTGCTTGGCTAGTTCTAGAGATGCTTTTGCCTGTGTTAGAGATACTAGGTAGTCCCGTTTATCGATCTTCATTAATAGATCATTCGGAGACACCACTTGGTTATCATTAACTGTAACTTCAGTGACTATTCCCGATACGCGGGAAGTGATAGGGGAAACATTTGCGGTGACATAGGCGTTATCAGTTTCCTGATACTTTGTCGCGTACTGCTGGTTATACTGCCATGTTCGGAATGCGTAAATTCCGGCAGCGATCGCTCCTCCGGCTAACAACACAGCTAATATCACTTTCGGTAGCGCATTGCGTTTTGATCGCGGTACAGGTTTTTGAATTTCGCTTTCAGAGTTTGTCGTAGTGATAGCTGTCACCTTTTCCTCTGAAACTGGTTTTTGTCCCTCTAATCCTGTAACCCTCTGTGTTTGTTGTGAAGAATTTCGGTGTTCCATCAGCGACCTTCATTATTACAAATTATAAATAGTCTTACTTTGCGCACGGTAGTGATAGATTTATTTGTTAGTCGTTTTGATTGATGCTCTTATTGTATAAACTGTTCCCCGAACGCTTGCACATGCAGAGCTATGAGGAATTCAACAATACCAATACACCCCTGTTAACTTACAGCCTATTACAACTTAATCAAGTACACGTGTGTTTAACCCTCTCCCTCCCAACGGGAGGGAACCCTATAGGAGGGGTAGGGTAGTGTACTTGACGCTTGTTGAAAAGCGCTGTATCAACTCAAATATTCCATCAGTATAATTCTATTAGAATAATACCACTCCGGTTAGTTTAGATAGTCGTGAGCACCCGTTTGCTTGGAAAGTTGATTCTAAATACTGAATGCTTCTTCAAAATATAACCTTATTTCGCCTGTAGCTTCTAGGCATTGACCTAGAGAAAGATTGCTGAGTTGTAGAATTTTGCGAAAATTGAGGAGATAAGAGCTGTCGTGGAGGTGAAGAATGACAGATGACAGTGTAAGAATTGTCTCCCTCATCCCTGGAGGCACAGAAATATTAGCAGCTTTGGGTTTGACGCATGCAATCGTTGGGCGATCGCACGAATGTGATTATCCCCCCGAAATTCAAAACCGCCCTGTTTGTACTCAAGCGCGTATCAATAGCAACGCCCCAAGTGGTGAGATTCATGACAAAGTTAATTATCTGTTGCAATCTGCCCTAAGTATTTATCAAATCAACACAGATGTTTTAGAGAAATTGCAACCAACTCACATTGTTACCCAAGATCAATGTGATGTCTGTGCTGTTAGCCTAAAAGATGTAGAACAAGCAGTTGCAAGCATTACAAATACCTCTGCTCAAATTATTTCCTTACAGCCAAATGTTCTTAAAGATATTTGGGATCAGATTCAGCGAGTAGGTAACGTTTTCGGGGTAGATTCGCAGCAAGTGATCGAAAATCTACAAGCGCGGGTGAAAATAGTAGACAAAAAAACACAACATCTTTCCCAAACAGAACACCTGCCCACTGTTGCTTGCATTGAGTGGACTGATCCTTTGATGGTTGCGGCTAATTGGATTCCTGAATTAGTAACCTTAGCAGGAGGAGAACCGTTATTTAGCATAACAGGTTCGGCTTCTACTACTTTAAAATGGGAAACCCTGATTTCTAGCAATCCGGATATCATCATCTTTATGCCCTGTGGCTTTGATTTAAATCGCACCCGTCAAGAAGCTCAACCATTAACTCAACATCGAGAATGGCAAAAGTTACATGCTGTGGAAACTGGCAGAGTTTACATCACCGATGGTAACTCCTTTTTCAATCGTCCAGGACCACGACTTGTAGATTCTCTAGAGATTTTGGCAGAAATCCAGCATCCAGAAATCTTTGAATATGGATATAAACAAAAGGGTTGGGAAGTTTTGTAGGCTTATGTTTAGTTTTGTTAAGATCCCCCAACCCCCTTAAAAAGGGGGCTTATACCAATTCACGCATTCGCTGCCTGCGGCACGCTGCGCTAACATTCAAAATTCAATCCGGAAGAAAGCCAAGACTAAACAAGGGTTTGGGAATGTGTATCTGTCGCATTCTTTTTTCAAATTGGTATTAGTTCCCTCCTTTTTAAGGAGGGCTAGGGAGGATCAATCCTTAACTGAACTGTATTGATCTAAAATGGCGTCTTTGCTTGTAGATGAATGGTTTTTCCCAACTGCGGATGCTCAAAACAAATTTCCCTGGCATGTAGATGTAACCGACTTGCGGCTGCACGACATCCATAAAGGCGATCGCCCAAAATAGGTACCCCAAGTCCTTTGACATCAGCAGCGTGAACTCTCAACTGATGGGTACGTCCTGTTAGTGGCGTCAACTCGACGCGAGTGTAGTTTCCCTCAACTGCTATCATCTGAAAGTGAGTCACGCTGGGTTTTCCATATTGCCAATCAACTTGCTGATAAGGACGATTTTCAGGATTGCCCCATAGTGGTAATTCAATTACACCTTGCTCAGTCGTGAGCAAACCGGAAAGTACGGCTTCATAAACTTTGTGAACCTGCCGTTGCTGAAACTGCTGACTCAGCTGACGATATATTTGTAAATCGCGAGCCAACACAAGAATACCAGAAGTTTCTTGATCCAACCGATGCACGGCATTGAGGATGACACCATCCGCTAGGAGATAACGCAAACGACTCAGAACACTGTCTTGAGTGTCAAAATAACGACCTGGAACTGATAGTAATCCCGAGGGTTTGTTTACAACAATTAACCATTCATCTTCGTAAACAATGGGTAATGTTTGCTCAGTTGTGCTAACATTTGCATTCGATTTCCTCTGAGACAATCCTGACAGCAGAAACCCCATCAATGGTTGACAGCGCTCTGCACAAGCACCGTAAAATTCTCCTTGCACTTTATCTTGATCAGTAGAAGAGGAACCCCACCAAAACTCTGCCATTGCCAACGGTTTGAAATGATGCGTTGCTGCGTAGTGGAGTAGCTTTGGCGCACAACAATCTCCTGTGCCAGTGGGCATACCTCCTGGTATTAATTGCTGCAACGAGAGGGATTGTCCGAGAAAATTCATCAGGGTGTAAGCAGCGTGCATCTGCGCCTGGAGTTGGCGGGATAGTTGTTTACGTTGTTGTTTTAGTTCCCGAATTCGCGTATCTGCTACAGCTATCAACTGCTGAAGCGGCTGCAACTTTTCATCTCGTTGGCGTTTGAGTTGCTTTCGTTCAATTCCTTCTCGGCGGCTTTCTTCGTTAAGTTGTTCAAGAGCAAAGTGAAGTGTTTCTCCCGCCAGAGTTTCGCAGAGTATCTGGCGTTTTTCGATACGCTTGTTTTTGCAATCTTGATGGCGATCGCTCATTTGTTGTAAGCGCAACTCAAACTCACTCGTATGCGTTTCATACTGCAGCCGTTCGGGAAGTTGCTTGAGGGTAATCAGTTCCTGCTTAATAGCATCCAATTCAGATAGTGTGCTGGTTTCCTCTAAAGCAACTTGCTTTCGTCCCGGAATCGGCGGTACCCAACCCTCAACTACGCTGTCGCCATTCAAAAGACCGGAGAAAGCTTTGAGTATCCTTTGTTCGCCAGTCGGCAGTTCAATCAGTAATACCCCGTACATCTTTCCTTCAGAGGAATAACGGTTATCAGTGGCAAGGTGTTGCATCAAATTGTAGGCGATCGCCTCTACCAAACGAGTGCGGGGTAGTCGCAGTAGTTCGCCCGTTTGAGGACAACGCCCTTGGTACCAATAGTTAGGAGATGAGTTGCTGACTGGGGAATTGGAGTCTATAAAATCTGAAAGCGGATGCAGAACCATCGTAGAAGGTATTGTTGCAAATCTAGTTGTTTTCCATATGTGATCAGCAAGAAAGGGGTGTAAGGGTATGGGGGTGTAGGGGTGTAAGGGGAAGAGAAATTTTCTAGCCCCTAAGAGGGGCGCACTCTCGGATGTGGTACACCCCTACCCCGGAACCAACAAGGACGCAAGCCCCTTATTTTAATAATGGAAACAAAAGAAAAGTATTTCGAGATAAGTAGTACTGAAGTTAAGGCGTCCTTATTTCAACCCCCCAAATCGATGGGGTTCCCCTACACCCTTACAACGCCAGGTGCTACCCTACGGAAAGCCGCTCTTCGGGCGTCTACAAGTCGGGAAACCCGCCCAACGCACTGGCTCCCCTTACCCCCTTACACCCCTAGTTTATGATAAGTACTAGAGTTCTTAATTATGGAAGCAAAGTTTAGCAAATTAGCAATGCAAACCATTACCGACATTGGTACATTAATTGTCCGTACGCCGGGAACTTGCGGTGGTCGTCCCCGCATCGCCGAAACTCGCATTACGGTTCAGTATATCGTGAATGAGATAAAAGCAGGTGTCACGCCTGAAGAAATTTTGGAAGATAAACTGCACTTGACGCTTGCAGGGATTTATAGCGCTTTGGCGTACTATTATGCCAACAAAGAATCGCTTGACGCCGAATTTGCAGCCTACAACGAGGAATGTCGTCGCCTCGAAGCTGAGTATAAAGCAGGAAATCTGTCGTGAGCCGAATTTGCTTGTACTTGGATGAAGACACGATTAAACAGGCGTTGATACAAGCTCTGCGAAATGCAGATTTGGATATCGTTACAGTCGCGGATGCTGATAGATTAGGATATCCCGATGAAGAACAATTACAGGACTTACGCATTTTAACGACAAACTGTCATTCTGAGTGTAGCGTTAGCGAAACGTTCGCGAAGCGTGTCCCCTTGGGACTCAGAATCTCCAAGATACTTCGCTACACTCCGTTTCGCTCAGTATGACATTCTCGACTTTGCGTAAGTCCTGAATTAATTTGGGCAGTTGAGCAAGGGCGAGTCATTTATAGCTTCAACATTAGGGATTTTTGCAGATTGCACGGTGAGTTTGTGGTTCAACAAAGAACTCATGCTGGCATAGTTCTCGCACCGCAACAACAATACTCGGTTGGACAGCAGTTACGCGGTTTGCTCAAATTAGCTGCTGATAAGTCAGCCAAGGAGATGGCGAACCAACTCGTGTTTCTGAATGCTTATGTTGAGAAAACTATTATATGAATAAAAAAAAAGTAGATTTAAATCAGTTATCAGTTATCAGTCCTGACAGCGTATGCTGGGGGATTTGGATCCGCCACAACGTTTTCCACCAATTGGTGGGGGACGCGCAACCCAAGGATTTAACTGATAACTGTTTACTGTTCACTGTTCACTGTTAAAGAATATGTCCAATCCAGTTAAAGTATTTTTTTCCTACTCCCATAAAGATGAAGTTTTGCGAGACGAATTGGCAACTCATCTGAGCGTGATGAAACGTCAGGGAGTGATTTCAGCTTGGCATGATCGGGAAATCAGTGCTGGTGGGGAATGGGCAAATGCGATCGATGACAATCTTAACGCTGCAGATATTATTTTATTGCTGGTGAGCGCTAACTTTCTGGATTCAGATTACTGCTACGATATTGAGATGCAGCGAGCAATGGAACGACATGAGGCAAGAGAAGCTCGCGTGATTCCGATTATTCTCAAGCCAGTAGACTGGAGAAATGCACCTTTTGCCAAACTGCAAGCACTCCCTAAAAATGCCAAAGCTGTGACGACTTGGCAAGACAAAGATGAAGCTTTTTTGAATATTGCTCAAGAAATTCGCAGAGTAGTTGAAGATATGGTGAAATCAAAAACCTCTTCAACCGCTTCTGAAACTGCTACACCAGGGATAACGAGCGGTGGATTAAGCCTACGCCAACGCCGCAGGTTAGAAGAACAACACAGTTCAGTGCAGCAACAGTATGATTTGGTGAGCACAAAATTAGGTAAGCTGCGCCAAGCATACTTGATTGAAACAGATACAGCGATAAAGTTTAAGCTAGAGAAACAAATTCAGGAAAGCGAAACAGAACTAAATCGGTTAGATCAACAGCTTCAGGAAATCGAGCAAAAGCTTGTGTAGTTATCTTAATATATATAAATAATACCCCCTATGACATCTATTGAAGTTTTTATTTCTTACCACCAAAAGGATGAGGACTTTCGCGAAGAGTTAGAAAAGCATCTAGCGTCTTTGCGGCGGGAACAAACTATTATTAGTTGGAGCGATCGCAAAATCGTCGCGGGGCAAGAATTCAAAGGTGAAATTAATAAGTATCTTAACCAAGCTGGGCTTATCCTGTTGTTAGTGAGTCCAGATTTTATTGCTTCGGAATATCACTGGACAGTTGAAGTTACACGAGCTTTAGAGCAAAATGCAGCAGAAAAAGCTAGTGTTATCCCAGTGTTACTGCGTTATGCAGATTGGGAAACTCCTCCCATTGATGAACTGTCCCCACTGCCAAGAAATCGCGAACCGATAAAAAGCTGGAATGATCGAGATAAAGCATTCTTAGAAGTTATCAAGGGAATTCGGGAGGCAATCGCGCAATTACTTGCTAGCCCGAATTACTCACCCCCTCAACAAACTCCACAAGAACTGGACGATCGCCAATATCAAGTCACAAGGCTGATTAATGAAGCAGATCGTTTACGCGAAGGTAAAAAGTTTGAGGAAGCAGTCCTTATATACAAAGCAGTCCTCAGCCTTCATCCAAACTCTGTACTGGCTCACAAGAACCTGGGGATTGCGCTGTACTATCAAGGCAAATTCGATGAAGCGATCGCCTCTTTCCGTAAAGCTTTGCAAATCGACCCAAATTATACAGATGCTCACAATGCCCTGGGGAATGCGCTGTCCGCTCAAGGCAAACTCGATGAAGCGATCGCCTCTTTCCGTAAAGCCTTGCAAATCGACCCAAATTATCCAAATGCTCACAATAACCTGGGGATTGCGCTGTACTATCAAGACAAATTCGATGAAGCGATCGCCTCTTTCCGTAAAGTCTTGCAAATCGACCCAAATTATCCAAATGCTCACAATAACCTGGGGTCAGCGCTGAAAAATCAAGGCAAACTCGAAGAAGCGATCGCAGAACTGGAAATAGCTGTTCGCCTCGATCCTAGTAGTACGCTGTATCGTAAAAACTTAGAGAATTATAAGAATAAAAAGAAGGGTTTTTGAGGGTGTTTATTTGGTGGGTAGAATATTCTCAGTTTTATTAATGTAAACGGTGTGCGATCAGCATACAAAAAATCATCAAGATATATTAACTTTATCTCTTATTAAGATACATGATTTCCGATTTAGACCACTTGCACAGGGGAGCATCCCAATTTTTCAAAAACGTGTTTGTCATTGCGCTAACGCAATGACAAACATAATTCTTGCTAAATTGGGATGCTCTCTATCTAACTCGCTTGAAGGTGAACTCAGATGGTACAAACACCAAGTATTGCTATAACATTGGAGGAGTTTCTGAAACTGCCAGAAACTGAGCCTGCTAGCGAGTATGTTGACGGGCATATTATCCAAAAACCAATGCCGCAAGGTAAGCACAGCACGATTCAGACTGAATTATCCACTGCTATTAATGCAGTTCTTAAACCCCGGCGAATTGCACGAGCATTTTCTGAACTTCGTTGTACATTTGGCGGACGCTCAATAGTGCCAGATGTGACTGTGTTTTCTTGGGCGAGGATTCCGCGTGATGAGAATGGCGAAGTTGCTAATAGCTTTCAACTAGCCCCCGATTGGACAATTGAAATTCTTTCGCCCGACCAAAGCCAAACGAAAGTTACAAAAAATATATTACACTGCTTGAAGTCTAAAACTCGGATGGGGTGGTTAGTTGATCCAGAAGAACAATCAGTATTTGTTTATTTGCCGGATCAACCAACAGATGTTTTTGATCAACCAGAAACACGTTTACCAGTGCCAGAGTTTGCTAGAGATTTGGCTCTGACAGTTGGAGATTTGTTTGGTTGGCTATTGGATTAAACAAACAAGTGTATCGGTTGAATATAGCGATTCTCTTTTACATGAAGTACATTTTTCAACCTCACCCCCAACCCCTCTCCTTGCTAAGGAGAGGGGAGCGTTTGCGTCAGCAAATGCGGGGTGAGGTGACGACTGTATTGCACCGAAGTGAGAACCGCTATAGTTCAGTTAGTAATATTTAAGATCCCCCAATCCCTTTAAAAACCTACCGTGTACACACAAGTCCTCGAATTACCCAAAATTTGGAACCTCACCCTGCCCTATCGGGCATCCCTCTCCTTACTAAGGAGAGGGAAATATTTTAGCGCCGATTCAAGCGAGGGTGAGGTTTTAAACGAGATGTGTGTACACCGTAGCTAAAAAAGCTTGCTCAGTTCCCTCCTTTTTAAGGAGGGCTAGGGAGGATCAACCCTTAACTGAATCGTATTGGTGTATCGGTTGAACAGTTGATAAAAATCTCTCCATTTTCTAATGGTTAGTAAAAATTTTCTTCAGACAGTAGATTATCGTATCTCTATTCTTTAAGGATGGGTTGTAATGTCGGCTATTTTTAAGTGATGAAACACTTGATTGGGTTCATGATTGCCTCACATTGACGCGACACATTTTACAGAGCTAATCTCCATGACATCGGAGATATAACAGGTGCCTCCAAACTTATTCAGCAGAGGTTTGAGGTTTTCTACAACAGGCTTGATTTCCTCAGGCGTACAGAACGCGAGGATGTAAACATTATCGAGCATCGTCATGTCTAAATCTTCGGCTCTTCCTCGTAATCCTTTGCCTGCAACATTTCGGATTACAATATGACCGTTTACACCTGACTTATCTAAACGATCTAAAATTTTGCCAAGCTCAAAGGAGTTGGCAATAATTTCTATCCTTTTAACTAGGTGCATTATTATTAGCTCCAAAACAATTTAATTACGTACAGATACACTGGAATTCCCACAATAATATTGAATGGGAATGTTACTGCCAGAGCCGTAGAAACGTACAAGCTGGGATTCGCTTCCGGAACAGTCAACCGCATGGCTGCTGGGACAGCGATGTAAGAGGCGCTGGCACATAGTACGGCGAACAAGAGTGCATTTCCTTGAGGCAGATTAAGCAATTTGGCGATCGCTAACCCAATAGCTGCATTCAGTATTGGAATCAGAATTGCAAATGAAATCAGGAAAAATCCTGTTTTTTGCAAGTCTTTAATTCTTCTAGCAGCCACCAATCCCATATCGAGTAAAAAGAAGGTGAGAACTCCATAGAACAATCCTTGAGTAAAGGGTTCCAAAACTTTCCAACCATGTTCTCCGGTCAAGAATCCAATCAGGACACTACCGACTAGTAGAAAGACTGAACTGTTCAGAAACGCATCTCGTAACACTTCGGGCCAAGAAAACTCTCGCGACTTGCCTTTCTCAAGGGTAAATAAATTTACCAGGATCAGACCAACAATGATCGCTGGAGATTCCATCAGAGCAAGAGCTGCTACCATGTAGCCATCATAAGGAATGCTAAGTTCAGTTAGAAAAGCACTCGCGGTGATGAAGGTGACAGCACTGATAGAGCCGTAGGTTGCGGCGATCGCTGCAGCATCATAAATATCCAGCTTCAGCTTTAAAATAAAAAAGGTGTAAATCGGGACAAAACAAGCCATTAACACTGCTGCTAAAAGTGTCAGAACCACTTCCTGAGTGATTCCACTTTTCACCAGTTCTACTCCCCCCTTAAACCCAATCGCAAACAGCAGATAAAGCGAAAGAAGTTTAGGCGCAGGGGGAGGAATTTCCAGATCGGACTTGACAAAAACAGCAATCATCCCTAAAAAGAAAAACAGAACTGGCGGATTCAAAATGTTGGATATGATCAAACTAGCATCCATGTCTATCTCTCCTTATAGTGATGCAACGGAAAATTTAGAAAACTTTGCATTGTGAGAAACTCATGTAACCCTTGAATCATGATGTATCGCGTACTGTGACCTTATGTCAATTGAGTGACGAAGTATCTCTATAGCTTTGTGTTCTCAATTTTGGCTGATAATAATCTCTAACCCTTGTTTTTAGGCACTTTCGCAACAAAGAAATTTCATTAAACCTTTTGCAAAAGTCGGGAAAACGAAAAGTTAATAGCTTTTGGTCTGCGATCAGCAATGCTAGCGCTCTCTGCTGGAGCATCGCGCTTGGCTTTACATAAGTTTTTTTTATACAATTTGTAAAAATATGTGAGGTTCATAATTATACAAATTTGGGATCAGATTAAACCTCAAACTAAATCTTTTCCTACGGTTTCGATAACGGTCTGATCGGATTTGGGTTGATAGAGGATATCGCGGTAAAGATTTTACCGCAAACTTCAGAGGCTTTTATTTACAGCCATTTCCAGGTAAATAGACCACAGTCGTGGAAGTGAATGACATTGCACCCCTACAAACGGTGTGGTTCATTTAGGTGAAAACTGCTGTATGTCGCAATAATTCGTTTGATGTTAAAGCAACTTGCGTTATTAAAATCAGTGATCTAAAACTTTTGAGACATTCTCTTATGCTGAGGTCTCCAACAACTTGCGTTGTCCAGTATTCTGGTTACTCACGATACTGACAGGCTAGAGCAATTTTTGCAGAGAGAGGAATATCTTCATTTTCGTACTTATTGCGCAGATACCTTAGAAAGGCTTGCTCACCATTTAGCATATCATCTAAAGCTTTTTTCTCAGCTTTAGCAACATCCCTGTACATATATGTCTGTAGGTAGTCCACAAACCTTACATGTTTAAGGTTATATTCTCTATGTAGAGCGTAAAAATGGTCATAGCTAAAAAGAACATCCTCCTTTTTAACTGATACTGCTCCAGAAAAGTTCTGAGCACCATAACCTAACTTTTCGTCAAAAACCAGCCCGTACTTCTGTAAAAAGTCCAGGTCATAAACGCTGTTCCAAGACCATGCGAAATGGGAATAACTTAGGTTTGCTAAGTTGAAACTACGTGGAATCGGACGTTTAATTGTGCGCCCCGTGTTGTAGGCTCTAGTAATCAAACTAAAAGTGAAGTTAGGCTGGTTTTTTTGCTTTTCAATCACTTTAACAATATTATCCAAATGATTGGGTAATATCCAGTCATCTGAATCGACAAAAATAATATTTTTACCTATTGCTAATTTGATAGCAGTGTTGCGGGCTACAGATACACCTTTGTTAGATTGTTCAACATATTTGAATCTTAGGTCATCACCTACAATCTGATCAAAGATATACTTACATTGAAATCGGTTTTCTATATTGAGTATACTCAGTTTCGATTTCCAATCAGTATCCTGATCTCTGTACCAATCTTCTGTTCTCGTTCCTTTGCTGCCATCGTTCACTACAATACACTCAAAATCTCTCAAATACTGATTCTTTAGAGACCCTAAGCATTGTTCCAGAAAGCGTTCTGTTTGATATACAGGAACAATGATAGAAAATAAAGGTTGAGTATTCATGACCGTTTTGAGGAAAAAACGTAACTGTAATTCAACGCCTAACACATTTTATTTTAATAGTCAAAATTGCTTTTTAACCTGTTGCTAATCTCTAAATTTTACACATTCTATAAAATATATAGGAATCATATTTGATTTCTGAAAAAAATTACGAGATAATACGGAGGGATCTATCTGTCTAACAGCATCATTTTGAGGAAAAAACGTAACTGTAATTTAACGTCTAACACATTTTATTTTAATAGTCAAAATTGCTTTTTAACCTGTTGCTAATCTCTAAATTTTACACATTCTATCAAATATATATACCAATCCTAAATGAGTTGTGAAATTATTCGTTGGGGTAGGGAACGCTTAACGCTTAACGCTTAACAGGGAAGAAGAATGTACAAACTACTTTGTTTTTAAGCGCAGAGCGCAGGCTCAGATTCCCGACTCCTTTAAAAGTTGTCGGGAATCTTGTTGTTCACGGAGCGCGCAGCGTGCCTGCAAAGCTCATGATTTAAGATCGCTACGGTTCTTGTGCACTTGTTGTGCTCAAAGGTAATTCAATTCTGGCTCTAGCGCGGAGTGCGGGAGTCCAAAAAAGAGTTTGAAATGTAGCCTGTCGCTGTTTGGCAGGTTCTGGGGCAGAGTTCCAGAGGCTTTGGTAGTAGAAGAAAGCCACACCCAAACCACGTTCTTGGGCAGCCCGTACCTGGGAAGAAATTTGCTGCATTGATACTGAGCTCTTTTGGGATCCTGCCATAATACCAATTCCAGTTGGAATGATTTGCTGCACTTGTTGAATTTCTGGACGAGAAATTGTTGCGGTAAAACTCGCAAGGTTGGGACGATAAACTTGCACAATCAGCTCATCGACTATATTTTGCTGCACCCAACTGAGCCAATCTTGTAGTTGAAACTTGTAAGCAAAGTCGTAATAATTGGGGGAAACAGAGAAAATCACATTGGGTTTTCTTGCTTTGACAGCTTGATTGAGTTGTACCATAAACGCCGTGATTTTATCTGCTCGCCAGCGCATCCATGCCGCATCTTGGGCATTAGCTGGGGGATTGTTTTTAGTTTCCTGACTATACAATGCAACTGTGTATTTATCGTAGCCAAATTCGTACGGCAAACTCATATGATCGTCAAACTGAATGCCGTCAACATCATATTGAGTGACAATTTCCAGCACGAGATCGCTAATAAACTGTTGCACTTTTGGATGGAAGGGATTAAGCCATGCAACTTCACCAGCTGCACTAATCGAAGTTTCGCTACCATCCCGTTTTTGTGTGAGCCAATCCGGATGATTCAACGCCAGTTCTGACGTTGGGGGAGCCATGAAGCCAAACTCAAACCAAGGAATTGCGAGCAAGTTTTGGCGATGTGCTTGGGCAATCAGATCTGCAAGAATATCATGTCCATCTGAGCCTCGTAACACAAAGGGCTGAATACCTGCACCTTTTGCGATCGCGCTGGGATACATCACATATCCAGAATTCCACACCACAGGATAAATCGTGTTGAAGTTCAGCCGTCTCAATTGATTAACTGCATCCTGTACCTTGGCACGATTCCTGAGCGTGTCAAAATCGTTATTAGTCATCCAAACCCCACGAATTTCCTGACGGGGTGGCTGCGGGATGCTTCCAGAGGGAGCTGCTTCTTGGGCGATCGCAGGGGTGAGGCTGTTTACTAGTAGTACCGTCACAAATGATACCAAAAATAACAATGGGAAAAGACGCTTGAGCACTCGTCCTCTATGACGTTGCAATCTGTACATTCGCCACCAAGCTTGAGGAATCAAACGCAATTTCATATGCTTGAATACATTAGCTACCTCACACCACTGGTAACTTTTGTGATACAATATACTCATGATCCAGTCTACAAGTTTTTGTGCTTCTTAAAAAAATTCATGAATTGGTAGTCCCTCAGTAAAAGCTGCGCATGAAATAACTGCATCAGAAAAACCAAAGCAGATTTAGCACAGCAAGATAGTTGACGTAATTAGTAGGTCATAAGTGCCAACTGTTGCTTTTGTATAAATAGCGATTACTATTCGCTCAGCGCCGACCGTGCAATTGCATATAACTTCTTGGATTAAAAAAGTTATTTTTGCTACCGTAGAAACTCATTAATCATAACCGCACTTTTAGAAATGTAGGTTTTATATATAACTCTTTACTAGTGATAATTACTAATCGTTTTCTTTTAGTAGTTCGCCAAGAAAATGCTTGGGGGGTAAAGGGGGAAAAGGAGAAAAATTTTTTAATCCCTTTCCCTTTAACCTTTCTCCTTTCAAGGGTTCTCACAAGGGCATTTTTGACTTCCGCCTTGCGGTACTAGTACCGCTAAAAGCGTCTGCTTTTGAGTTGCTTTAGGCGTGAAACTAAGCGGATCAAGAAGCGATAACTCCTGCGAACAACATCCAAGACAAAGTAGGGTATCCGTATCCGAAGTGGGGAGAGGAAGGGGCGGTACAGCCAGTAGTATCCCTTTTTCAGGTCATCCCACTTTGAGCAAGCCTCCTCATGCAGAAAGTCCGAGATGTCCACGACTAGTCCCCTACCTTTGTACATCATCACATTGCGTCCGTGGACATCATGGGGGTGGAGACCGCGCTTACGGGCATAATCTAGGGCTTGGTCAATTTCCTGTATCACCTGCTTCGGTATCCGTAGACCACGCTGCATACAGTCGTAGAGAGTCACTCCATGCAACCGCTTTAAGATTAAAAAGCCATCATTGGCATACAGACATTCAGAGAAAGCAGGATGGGAACCCAGGCGGCGGTAGACCTCTACCTCCTCAGAAAAACCGGGGCGTCCGGGTGCATAAATTTTTACCACGAACTCAGGGTAGTCTGGGTGAGAAACCACTGCGGCGTAGTTCCCCGCCCCAAGAAGTTGCCAGGGTTTGGGCATATGGCGGACTTTGACTGGGTCGTGGGGGTCTACGCTTTCAATTTGGAACCGAGGAAGTAGGTCTTGGTGGACACTCTCGATTAGCCGATTCATGTGTGATCCATCCATACTGGGTTCCAGTTACTACAAATAAGAATGGAATTTTTCCATATAGTAGCGTTTTTCTGACCTTGATTTTTCCCAATGTTGTAATTTGATTACTGTGCTGATTGTTCAGCGTTGAACTGCTTGCTCAAGACCTGTTCCAAATGTTCTAATAAAGTATCTACGTCTTTACCAACTCCTTCATAACAAGCTGGTGGTGCAAGTTCTGGTTCAAAATAAATTAACTTGACTTGGTCTTTGGCAATTGCGATCATGACAACTTCTACTTCTGGTTTATAGTGCTTCACAATCCCTAAAATTTCCTGAAGTCTGTTCTCAACTGTGCTATTGAGTTGTTCTATAGCTTCTTTCGGACAATAAACAAAGTGTGGTGTTGGTTGCAAATCAATACCAATCGTACCCTTACCGTCACCATTTTCTAACCACAAACCCCAAGACAGCGCTGCTAATTCCTGTTGATTTTCTTTGACGAATCTATTTAACTGGCGACGCCACTCGTCGTTTGGTGATTGAGATTGGGTGGAAGCAAACATCATAGTAATTTTATATTTTGGATATATTTTGGATTTTTGAAAAGTTTACCTCAAACCTGACTGCACGCGCCACAGACTCGCATAAACTCCGTTTTTGTCCAGTAGTTCTTGATGAGTTCCGGATTCCACAAATTGTCCGTATTCCATGACATAGATGCGTGAAGCATTGCGGATGGTGGAAAGACGGTGTGCGATCGCAATTGTTGTTCGATTGACAGTAATATGTTCTAGCGATCGCTGAATTGCTGCCTCTGTCTCATTATCCACTGCTGATGTCGCTTCATCTAAAATTAAAATCGGTGGATTCTTTAAGATGGCGCGGGCAATAGCAATTCGCTGTCGTTGTCCACCAGATAACTTTTGTCCTCG
Source organism: Brasilonema angustatum (assembly GCF_059505445.1). Lineage (NCBI taxonomy): Bacteria > Bacillati > Cyanobacteriota > Cyanophyceae > Nostocales > Scytonemataceae > Brasilonema > Brasilonema angustatum. The sequence goes on from NZ_JCACKO010000132.1 coordinate 155,925, forward strand.
TTCGCCGACAATCGTCTCATATCCTTGAGGCAATTGCATAACAAATTCGTGTGCTTCAGCGATTTTAGCGGCTGTCATGATTTGATCATCTGATGCTTCAAAACTGCCATAGGCAATATTTTCTGCTACAGTACCATGAAATAAGAAAACATCCTGACTGACCAAACCAATGCAACGGCGTAAATCCTGTAGATTCAACTGTTGTATATCAATCCCATCAAGAGTCATTGTTCCTGATTGCACTTCATACAATCGCAATAGAAGTTTTACCAAAGTGCTTTTACCAGAACCAGTAGAACCAACAATAGCGATTGTTTTGCCCGCTGGAACCTGCAAAGATAGATTTGTCACAACTGGTAACCTATCTTTATAAGCAAAAGTGACATTTTTGAACTCCACTTCACCGCGTACTGTATCAGTCGGTAAATGTATTTCTCCCGTATGAATAGCCAAAGGAGTATCCAACAAATTCATCACTCGATTTGTGGAAGCCATTGCTCTTTGATATTGGTCAAAAGTATCACCTAATCTTGTTAAAGGCCAGAGTAACCGCTGGACGAGAAATAATAGTACACTGTATGTACCGACAGATATTTTGCCATTCGCTGCTGCAATTCCGCCAAACAGCAATAATGCTGTAAAACTCACCAAAATCAACATCCGGATTAAGGGAACAAATCCAGATGAAAGTTTAATTGCTTTAGCGTTACTGCGGCGATATGCCTCACTTTCTTTTGTTAAACGTGAAATTTCGTAATCTTCGGAGGTAAAACTTTTAATAGTAGTAATACCGCTCAAATTATTCACAAGACGCGAGTTGAGAAGACTAACCTTTTCTCTGACATCAGCATAGCGAGGTGCGAGTAATTTTTGAAAAGCAAACGAACCCCAAAGAATAAATGGTATCGGCAATATTGCCATCCAGGCAACACTAGGAGCCAAAATAAAGAAAGCACCACCTATAATGACAACTGTTGTGACAACTTGGAGAATATCATTTGCCCCAACATTTAAAAAACGTTCCAATTGGTTGATATCATCACTGAGAATAGACATCAAACCACCTGTACTGCGTTCTTCAAAATATGCGAGTTCTAACTCTTGTAAATGTTCATAAGCATCCAGACGCAAATCATGCTGAATGTCCTGTGCCAAATTACGCCAAAGCCTTTCGTAAGCGTATTCAAAAACCGATTCTAGTATCCAGATGATCACAGTCAGGAACGAAATAATAAAAAATTGCCCAAAAACATCTTTCACTCCCCATTGAGCGATGATAGAATCTTGCCGCTTTACTACCACATCCACTGCGACGCCAATTAATGCAGGTGGTGCCAAATCAAAAAGTTTATTCAAGATAGAACAAGTCGTTGCCAGCCAAATTCGTTTACGATACTGGTGTCCGTAATTTAACAGGCGCATGAAGGGGTGACTTGGGGACGATATCTGACGATCACCTACTGCGTGTGCTTGTCTTTTCGATGCCCGATGAGATTTGAATACCTTAGCCACAGTTGTTTGTAGATGCGTGAATCTAAAATGTTACCACAATTAACTACCAAGTGTGTCACAAAGATGGGCAGTGAGGTATCACCATTAACAAGAGTTGTCTGAAAATGCAAAGGAGATAACGAGTTGAAAAATCAGTCATTGGGGAATTGGCAAACTTTAGTCGCAGGAATTGTGGCAGCAATACTTGTCATTTTTAGCTTTAATTCCTTTATTATTATAAATCCAGGCCAAGCAGGAGTACTTAGTATTTTGGGTAAAGCCACAGATGGAGCATTAATCGAGGGTATTCACGTTATACCGCCCTTCATCTCCAGAGTAGATGTGTATGATTTGACTGTGCAAAAGTTTGAGGTTCCAGCAGAAAGTTCAACAAAGGATTTGCAAACCCTATCTGCCAGATTTGCTATTAACTTTCGTATTGATCCCACACAAGTCGTTAATATCAGAAGGACACAAGGAAGTCTAGAAAATATTGTCAACAAAATTATTGCACCTCAAACTCAAGAATCATTTAAAATTGCAGCTGCTAAAAGAACAGTTGAGGAGGCGATTACAAAAAGAAATGAGTTGAAAGAAGACTTTGATGCAGCATTGGGGCAACGCTTAGATAAATATGGAATAATCGTGTTAGATACCAGTGTGGTTGATTTAACATTTTCTCCAGAATTCGCTAGGGCAGTTGAAGAAAAACAAATCGCAGAGCAAAGAGCACAAAGAGCTGTATATATAGCCCGAGAAGCTGAACAAGAGGCTCAAGCAGAGATCAACCGTGCCAAGGGAAAAGCGGAAGCTCAAAGACTTTTAGCTGAAACTTTAAAAGCTCAAGGTGGACAGTTGGTTCTGCAAAAAGAAGCGATCGAAGCTTGGAAGAGTGGAGGTGCTCAGATGCCAAAAGTCCTCGTTATGAGTGGTGATACAAAAAGTAGTGTACCATTTCTCTTTAATTTCGCTAATATGCAAGATTAATCACAATTTTCACCCTGAATCAGGGTGTGTACCCTACTTAAGAAGCAGATAGAGAACATCAAGGAATAATAAAAAAATTATGTCAAGCAATAATCAGAGTAATCTCACTATTCAAGACGCCAAAAAGATTCTCAATAAATTTAACTGTATAGACATTCCTCCCAACCTCAAGCCATCAGAAAAGACCTTAACTCGTCAAGCTTTAGTTTTGCTAGCTAACATTTCTGATTACCAAATATTAGGTATTTGTGCTGATACACCAGAAGAAGGAATACTAGCGATGAAAACATATTCTTATGCTTTTGGTTATGAACCACCAAGCAATTTACCTGAGATTGAAGGTCCTGTTTACATAAAATTAAACGGCAAAAATGGTATATGCCATCTGGATTCTTACTCAGGACATCATCGGGGCGTACTAGTTTCTTGCCAGTCTTACTCTCAAAGTGGAATTAACGAAATGTACGGGCATTTACCCCTTGATTTATTTGTTTAATAGTAGGGTAGGCATTGTTCACCTTTGCCCATAGCGCACTCTAAAATTGTAACTCCAGATACACGCAGACGGACGCTGATAAAATAGATAATTATCTGCGTTTATCAGTGTCTGTCTGTAGTTCAAATCTAAAACTTAAATCGATATGAGTCTTATCACCCTACAATCTGTTAAAAAAGATTTTGGTATCAAGGAAATATTAAAAGATGCTAGCTTTAGCTTGGATGCTACTGATAAGGTTGGCTTAATTGGTACTAACGGTTCTGGAAAATCAACTTTATTAAAAATGATTGCCGGATTAGAACCGATTGACAGTGGTCAAGTTTTAGCAAATTCAGGAGCTAAAATTGTATACTTGCCTCAGCAGCCAGATTTAGATGAAAATCGCACAGTCTTAGAGCAAGTTTTTGCGGACAGTGGCGAACAAATGGAATTGGTGCGTGAGTATGAGGAAATTTCTGATAAATTAGCTCATACACCAGAAGATAAACAACTGATGGCGCGTTTTTCTTCTGTAATGCAGCGCATGGACTCAGTTGGTGCATGGGAATTGGAAACGAATGCTAAAATCATTCTTTCAAAGTTAGGAATTACAGATTTTCATGCTGTTGTTGGGACTTTATCTGGTGGTTATCGCAAGCGGATTGCTTTAGCTACAGCACTGCTGTCAGAACCAGAGTTGTTGTTGATGGATGAACCGACAAACCATCTCGATGCTAATTCTGTTGAGTGGTTACAAAGTTATTTGAATCGCTATCGTGGCGCACTCTTTCTTATTACTCACGATCGCTACTTTTTGGATAAGGTAACTAATCGTATCATTGAAATTGATCGAGGGGATATTTACACATATGCGGGTAACTATTCATACTACTTAGAAAAGAAAGCACTAGCAGAAGAATCTGCTATTAGTAGTCAACGCAAACATCAAGGTGTTTTGCGGCGTGAGTTAGAATGGCTAAAACGAGGACCAAAAGCTCGTAGTACGAAACAAAAAGCGAGAATTGAGCGTATTCATGGTATGCAAGAAACTGAGTTTAAACAAGCTCAGGGTAAAGTGGATATTTCTACGCCTAGTCGTCGCATTGGCAAAAAAGTTATTGAACTCAATAGTACATCTAAAGCTTATAACGGACGTACTTTAATTAAGAATTTTACCTATGAGTTTAGTCCAGAAGACCGTATTGGTATTATCGGTTCTAATGGCGCTGGTAAGTCTACGTTACTAGATATGATCACAGAACGTGTTCATCCAGATTCAGGAAGTGTAGAAATTGGTGGTACAATTCACATTGGTTATTTTAACCAGCATTCAGAAGAATTACAATCAGCATTGAACGAAAATCAACGAGTGATTGACTATATAAAAGAAGAAGGAGAATTTGTCCAAATTGCTGATGGAACAAGAATTACTGCTTCCCAAATGTTAGAGCGTTTTCTGTTTCCTGGTAATCAACAGTATGCCCCAATTCATAAACTATCTGGTGGTGAAAAACGGCGGTTATTTCTGTTGCGCGTTCTGATGAGTGCGCCAAATGTTTTAATTTTAGATGAACCCACGAATGATTTGGATGTACAGACATTGGCGGTGCTTGAAGAATATTTAGAAGAATTTTCCGGTTGTGTCATAGTTGTTTCTCACGATCGCTATTTTCTAGACCGCACCGTAGATACAATTTTTACCTTTGAAGAAGGTGGAAATATTCGACAATATCCAGGGAATTATTCAGTTTATCTGGATTATAAGCAAGCAGAAGAAGCACAACAGCAACAAATAAATAGCACTAAAGAAAAGCCAAAAAATCCAGATACGTTACACACAACATCTCCCAAAGAATCCGAAACGAAAAAACGGCGTAGCTTATCCACGTGGCAAAAACGAGAATTTGAGCAGTTGGAAGGTAAAATTGCCAAGATGGAAGTCGAAAAAGCAGAAGCAGAGAAAGCAATGGCGAATGTTTCTCCTGGTAACTACTCTCAAGTGCAAAAACTTTACGAACAGGTGGAAACACTTAAGGAAGAGATTGATCAAGCGACTGAACGTTGGATGGAATTAGCTGAGATTGAGTCTTAATTGTATATTTTAGAAACAGACTAACAATGAACCTGACCTGTAAAGAACTTCTGCAAAACCATACTCAAGCTTGGCATGAAGCAACTGTACATCCTTTTCTTGAGCAGTGTAAATTAGGAACAATTCACCCCCAGCAATTTAACACATGGCTTGTACAAGATTATCTGTTCGTTGTCGATTTCACACGGATGGTGGGACGAGTGTTGGCGATCGCACCCCCAGATCATTTTGATGTTATACTAGCAGGACTCGCAGCACTCAAAGATGAACTCAATTGGTTCAAAGAAAAAGCAGCCCAACGAGAACTTAATCTTGATGTGGAAAAACAACCAAGCTGCATACAATATTGTGAATATATGCACACCCTTGCTACAATGCCTTATCCAGTACAAGCAACTGCATTTTGGGCAATTGAATTAGCATACAATCAAGGTTGGCAATTGCCTGGAGTCATGCCTGAACCATATACAGAGTTTGCAGACAGATGGGGAAATGCAGGTTTTACTGAATATGTAAAACTTCTAGAACATCAAGCTGATGAGGTGTTGCAAACAGCTTCAGAAAATATTCACCAGCAAGCACAAGAAGCTTTTTTAAGGGTAGCAACATTCGAGAAAGATTTTTGGCAGATGGCTTTCAATGCAGCACAGTAGAGAGAAAGCTGCATTTGTTCTTTTCTACGGCTCATACCTAACAATCCCCTGTCGCGATAATATAGAATCTGCGCAATCAACATTACCTGTCCAGTTTTTACAAGGTTCTCTCACTTCTGTAAGACCTTCAACAATGCGAACATGAAAACCATCTTCTGTTGGATAAACTTTATATAAAAGCGGTTTTTCGTGACGCTTAGCAATGAGTGCAGCTGCCAGGGCTGGTGTTGTACAAATCATTGCTTTTTTATTTAGAGGTATATAATAATCTATAAAAAAATCACGATCATTAGAATCATTAGTCCATCCTCTACCTACTTCAGTTGTTGCCCAAAATAAACATCTAGGATCAGGTTTAACATCAGAACCTAAGCGCCTTTGTACATCAACTTTAGCAATAGTATAAGGAATTTCGACCTGTGCTTCCTTTTGAATTTCTAATCTTTTAAGTACAAAATCAATTTCGACAAATTTTACTCTCACAATTTTAGCGAAAAAGCTGAGCCAAAATAGTGAAATTATCCCAAACAAGATTACTATTATTAGTACACGACCTTTCATTTTATACGGTCTGATTATTCCTTTCATAGTGACTGTAATAACAAACTCTGTAATTACCTAACTTTACGAATAATACTGATTCTTACCCGGATGATTTTTTACACAGGTATCTGCTAAAATGTCAGATATATAACTAACTCACTACTGATGATAGCAAAGCTTTTAAGTAGCTGCACAAAAGAACTACCCAAAAAAGATTTGAAAAATCGATAATCTTACGACAATTTGATGATTATGCTCGATATTCCTACTCAAAACTTGCGTCGTTGCGCTATTCAGTTTTTAGAACAAAATCCCCAACAGCGTCTAGAAATTCTCAAGCAACTTGGAATAGCCCGCTATGATTTCTTAACCAAGATGTGCCTTAGTGAAGCTAATATAGGCTGTGTCATGAGGTTTTTCCAAAATCCTAGTCAGCTAAAATTCCCTAATTTAACGGGAGCAGACTTATCTTACTTGATTTTAGATGAAGTCAACTTCATCCGTGGTAATTTATTAGGTGCAAACCTACAAGGAAGCAGTTTAGTGAATGCAGACCTTATATTTGCCAATTTTACTAACGCAGATTTGATAAATGCAAATTTGAATGGTGCTACTCTTAATGAGACTATATGGTTAAATGCTCGTGTAGAGGAGTGTGAGTTTGGAGAAGGGATTGGATTGACAAAGCTTCAGCGCCAAGATTTACGACTTCGCGGTGCCAGATTTAAATATTTGGAAGAAGATGATTGAAATAACGAAGCGCAAAGGTATAAAAGAAGTAGAAAAAAAATTATTTTTGTAACTTGTAACTAAATAGGAAAAATTAATGAATAATTCGATGAAATTACCCCAAAAATTAATGTTGCTAGGTTCTGGAGAACTAGGCAAAGAGTTTGTTATTGCTGCTAAACGGTTTGGCAATTATGTGATTGCTGTTGACCGCTATGCCAATGCCCCAGCAATGCAAGTTGCTGACTGTTCGGAAGTGATTTCTATGCTGAGTGCTGATGATTTGGAAGCAGTGGTTAGCAAATATCAACCTGATTTTATAGTACCAGAAATTGAAGCAATTAGAACGGAAAAACTTTTGGAATTTGAGCAGCGAGGAATTACAGTTATACCAACTGCAGCGGCGACTAACTATACAATGAACCGAGACAGAATCAGAGAACTAGCACATAAAGAATTAGGTATCCGCACTGCGAAGTATGGTTATGCGACAACTTTAGAAAAGTTGATTGCTGTATCTGATGAAATTGGGTTTCCTAATGTAGTTAAACCTGTGATGTCATCTTCTGGCAAAGGGCAATCTGTAGTTAAAGAAAAGAGTGAAGTTGAGAAAGCATGGAATTATGCGATCGCCAATTCCAGAGGTGACAGTCAAAAGGTCATTGTCGAGGAATTCATTGACTTTGAGATAGAAATTACTTTACTCACAATTAAGCAGTGGAATGCACCGACAATTTTTTGTCCTCCTATCGGACATCGCCAAGAAAGAGGAGATTATCAAGAATCTTGGCAACCTGCAGAAATTTCGGAAAAAATGATATTGGAAGCGCAAGCAATAGCTAAAAAAGTCACCGATGCATTAGGAGGAGCGGGAATTTTTGGTGTTGAATTTTTTGTGACCAAAGACGAAGTCATTTTTTCTGAACTTTCCCCTAGACCCCATGATACAGGAATGGTGACATTAATCTCGCAAAATCTGAACGAATTTGAACTACACTTGAGAGCGATTTTAGGCTTACCTATTCCTCATATAGAACAATTGGGTTTTTCAGCGAGTGCTGTTATTTTAGCGACTGAAAAATCAGATTTTATTGCTTATACAGGAGTAGCCGAAGCGCTATCAGAAAAAGATGTGGACATTAGGCTATTTGGTAAACCTAATGCCCATCTTTATCGCCGAATGGGGGTTGCTTTGGCTAAAGGAAGTGATATTCAAGAGGCTCGCGAAAAAGCGACTAGAGCCGCAGGTAAAATTAAATTGGAATACCAACCCTAATCTCTGACAAAGGTGCGAGCCTGGTGCAGAGGAGCAACGCTTGCGTTCTTACTAATTTTGGAATTAGTTTTCAGATAATCATATGCTTATCAAGCGTTTTGAGGGCATGATCGTATTGAATTCAAGATAATTCCTGAGCCTAAGACAAGTAAGAGTTATTATGATTCCCTCATACCAATTTTATGTGAAGTTGCATAGAATAGAAGGAGATTCAGGTGGTGTATCGAAAATGGCTCGTCGGCGGGTTTGGGAATTTATCAAACACCACCTTACTGGAGAAGTTTTTACAACACTTCAGCAATTACGCGATACGCGGAGGGTCAGCCCTTTGGGCTATCGCCTGCGACAAGTTCTTGAAAAAATTACCAGAGAGCAAATCTGCTCGTTGTCATCTTACAATTTCATTCTTGAAGCCCTATTCTATGCAGCTTCATCTTAAATTTCTATCACTATCACGTCTCCAGGTCCGTCCCCTAGGCCCTCAATTACCCGTCCCCCCCCTCCCTGGCGTGGGTTATCTGATGGCTTAACTGGGGCTGACTTAAAGAGTTGAAGTTTCTGCCCAAACTTTTCTACGCCATTGAGTTCTTGAACAGCACGCTCTTCATTTGCTTCGCCTTCGATTGTTACTGTTGCGAAACCGGATCCAGGAAAAATGTCAATTTTTTCGACTGTGCCAAATTTTGTAAAAAGCTCTTTTAAATTTGCCTCAGTTACTTCACAAGGAAGATTACCAACCAATAAAGTCATATTTCTCTCCAAAAAAAGTTACACAAAAAGATAATCAAAACTGGAACAATAGCGTAGAATTTACGCATTGAAGAAAGTTTGATTATGTAGAATGAAGCTCTATCAAAAAAGCTGAAGGTCAGTTTAGCTAACAGAGCTTTGCCTCTACACTCTTTATTAGGTGTAAGCAGAATTAACTTATGCACTTAGGAGATAAAAATGAGAAAAATGTAATCATGTTGCTTGAAGCTATTGAGGTTTAACCCCACTACAGAAACGGCGAGCCTCCGCAGGAGGAGCTGTGCTAACGTTCTCCTGCAGCTGTACATTCGTTCTCAGATAATCCTTGACCCAATCACAAGCGTAGCTCACTAGTTTATCTGTATCTAGAACACGATCCAAATTCCAGAGAATCACTTTGTTGTCGTCACTCGTCGAAGCAATTGTCTTACCGTCGGGACTGAACGCCACTGTCCAAACCGTCGCGCTATGACCGTTGAGGGTAGTCAGCAAAGTGCCATCTCGTTTCCAGAGTTTTACTGTTTTGTCGTCACTTGCTGAAGCAATCATTTTGCCATCTGGGCTGAACGCTACTCCCCAAACCGCGCCATTGTGACCATTGTTAGCGTAGCGTTCCGCAGGAAGGGTAGTCAGCAAAGTGCCATCACGCTTCCACAGTTTCACTGTCTTGTCTTCACTCCCCGTGGCAATTGTCTGACCATCTGGGCTGAACGCTACTTTGCTAACTCCGCCATTGTGATCTTTAAGGGTAGTCAGCAAAGTACCATCTTGCTTCCAAAGCTTCACCGTCTTATCCCGACTCGCTGAGGCAATTGTCTGACCATCTGGGCTGAACGCTACTGCCCAAACTTCACTATCATGTCTCAAGGTAGTTAGCAAAGTGCCATCTGGCTTCTGGAGTTTTACTGTACTATCATCACTTGCTGAAGCAATGATCTTACCATCTGGGCTAAACGCAACTGCGTTAACCTGATAACTATGTCCATTAAGGGTAGTCAACAAAGTGCCATCTGGCTTCCAGAGTTTTACTGTGTTGTCTCGACTCGCCGAGGCAATTGTCTGACCGTCAGGACTGAACGTTACTGCCAAAACCGCAGCATGATGTCCCTTTAGAGTCGTCAGCAAAGTGCCATCTCGCTTCCAGAGTTTCACCGTGTTGTCCTCACCTGCTGTGGCAATTATCTCACTCTTGGGGCTGAACGCTACTCCGTAAACTGTACCACTATGACCATTGAGCGTGGTCAGCAAGATGTTATCCCGCTTCCAGAGTTTGACTGTTTTGTCGCCACTTGCTGAAGCAACTGTCTTACCGTCGGGGCTGAACGCTACTCCCCAAACAGTATCGCTATGTCCATAAAAAGTAGTCAGCAAAGTGCGATCACGCCACCTCCAGAGTTTTATTGTCCAGTCAAAACCAGCCGAGGCGATTGTATCACCATCAGGACTGAACGCTAATCCGTAAACCTTACCGCTAGGATTATTGAGGGTGGTCAGCAAGGTGCCATCAGGCTTCCAGAGTTTGACTGTTTTGTCCCAACTTGCTGTAGCGAGCATCTGACTATCAGGACTGAACGCGACAGCACTGACTACATCACTATGTCCATTAATAGTAGTAAGCAAGGTGCCATCACGCTTCCAGAGTTTGATCGTCTTGTCCCAACTTGCTGTGGCAATCAGTTGACCATCAGGGCTAAAAGCGACACCAGTAACTCTATCGCTATGTCCATTTAGAGTAGTAAGCAAGGTGCCATCGCTAGCTCTCCAGAGTTTGACTGTCCTATCCCTACTTGCTGTGGCTATGATATTACCTTGAGGACTGAACGCAACTCCGTAAACTGAACCACTATGTCCCTTTAGAGTAGTAAGCAAAGTACCGTCTTGCTTCCAGAGTTTGACTGTCCTATCCTTACTTGCTGTGGCTATGATATTACCTTGAGGGCTGAAGGCGACTCCGTAAACTACATCATTATGTCCCTTTAGAGTAGTAAGCAAGGTGCCATCGGGCTTCCAGAGTTTCACCGTGTTGTCGTCACTCGCTGTGGCAATCAGCTGACCATTGGGGCTGAAGGCGACTGCGTTAACTTTTTTGCTATGCCCTATCAGGCGGTTGTGTTCAACAACCTTATAAGTTGCCTGTTTTAGCACTGATTCAAGCCGATCCTGGATTTTTGCATCTACCGTACCTACTGTTTTTAATTTCTCCTTCGCTGTAATTGCTTGTAGAAGCGCATCTAATGTGTTATTCGAGGCAAACAGTGCTTCAGAAGATTCGGTGATAGTTTGAATCTCGCTGATGCTTGCTTTATGGGATTGCCACCAAGCCACCCCTGCCAGGATCAAAGCTCCCACTAAGCCACCTGTGAGTCCTAAAATAGTAAGTTGGCGTCTACGCTTTTGCTTATTTAGCTCGTTATCCCGCAATGCTAAAGAAAGCTGTATGAAATGTCTCTCTCCTGTACTCAGTTCGTCTATACGTTTGCTCTGCCAGTATTCTGCATCCGAGAGTGGCTTTCCTCGCAGCAGTGCTCCTTCGTCCTTACCACTACTTTCCCACTGACGAATGAGCGATCGCAACTGCTCTTGCCAATAGCGAAATTCACCATCAACTTGTATCCACTGTTCTAGGCGTCCCCAGCTTCTAATCAGCGCCTCATGCACAATTTCCACCGTTTCTTCACCCGATAACTCGTTGCGGTTGGTTACGACAAGACGTGCATCAGCTAAGCGCCTCACCAAATCCCAGTTTTCTGACTTCACCTCATCACGAGTTGCCAATCTCCGCGTAGTCTCGATTGCTTCCCCCAAACGCACTAACTGCATAAACACTTGCTGCGCCCGACTTCGGTCTGCTTCATCAAGCTGAGCATACACTGCTTCGGCGTGGATAGCCAAAGCCTCCTCGACACCGCCAATCTCCTCGTAGCCTGCATGAGTCAACCACCCATCTGTCTGTTTTGACCACAGTTGTGTTAAAGCAAACTCCAGCAATGGTAAACGTCCTGACTGACCATCGACAGCATTAATCAGTTTTTTTGTCAACTCATTTTCTAGTCTCACCTGCATTTGTGCGGCTGGCTGTTCAATAGCCGATCGCAATTCCTCACGGTTCATTGGACCAAGATTGAAGACTGCTCCTTGCAATGCATCACTAAAAGGTCGGTAAGAAAGGGCATATCCGTAAAAATCAGCCCTTAAGGTCATAATTAAAGTAAATGCTGGAGCTAACCGAACTGCATTCAGCAATGCATCTAACAAACCTTGGCGTTCTTCTTGTGAGCAAAGAGTGTAGAGTTCTTCAAATTGGTCTGCTATTAAAACCAGACGAGTTTTCGGGTTTTGCTGGACAAAACTTTCAATAATTTTGTATAAAACTTTGTGATCTTGTTGCAGTGCTATTTCTAGTTCTAATTCAATCAGGCGACGAGCTGTTAATTTAGGATTTTGATTGTTATTTAAATTACCTTTTTGAAGACACTGAAGCAATAAAGCTTCACCAATGCTAGAAGTCAATGCTCCTGCTAAAGCTTCAAAAGGATTATGACCCGGACGAAATGAGACAATCTGCCAGTCAGTATATGAGTCCTGGCGTAACTGAGGAATCAACCCAGCAAACACAACACTCGACTTACCACTTCCACTCGGACCAACCACCGCCACCAACGGCTTTCTTTTGCTCGCCGTCACCAAGTTGTGTGTAAAATGTTCCCGCCCAAAAAACAGGTGAGCATCTTCCTCGCGAAAAGCAAATAACCCACGATAAGGACACGGAGGAACTCCGCCTAAATTTAGCCAACTCGGCGGTTCCACGGCTGGATTTTGACAAATCACAGGTAACCAAGAAGCACCCGGAAAATCATTTTCCAAACCTTGCAACTTTCTGCGTGCTTGTTGGACTGCTAAATATAAAGACAGTCGTTGAACTGCAAAAGATTCTAAAAAATACTTAAAAAATTCCTGTGCTACTAGATTTGGTACTGGCTCCCGCATGACAATCACTGTCGGAATACTCAATTTTTCCAGCGCACTAGCCAATCCTAGCCCATCACAAGAGTTGAATATTGCCAATTGTAAGCCATTATCAATCGCAGCTTTGAGAGCTTCTTCTAACTGTTCAATTGTTAAGCTGTTATTGGTTTTATTATCATTAATATAAATTCTCCCTGTTGCACCTTCTGTTTGACTATGACCCGCAAAAAAAAGGATGTCCCAGCCAGAATTTTGCCAAAGAAGATTGTTAAATTCTTGACGAGAGGGGTTGACAAGAAAAACTATTTCTGCATCTTCTACACGATTAAGAAACTTGATTTCTTTGTCTAAATCGATACCTTGGCTATTCCCTAAAATCGCTAAAATTCTAACTTTCTTTCTATGTAATTTTAATTTTGATAATTCTCGATATTTATACTCTGTTTGGGAAAGCGCCGGTTCTGCTCTGGGATAATCATTAAAGAAGTCCCAACGATGCCAAGGTAATCGCCGTATTAAGTTATCATCGGTTTCAATAATGACGCGAATTTCTTCTGCTGGTTGTAGTTGCGATCGCAGTTGCCGTTCTATATTCAGAAATTCACTAGATTTGAGCCAGTCGTTAATCTTTTCCTGTATTTTTTGGCACACATCATCAAAACTCACAACGGAAACATTTGTGAGGCTCTCTTCGTCAATTTCCAGTTCGTCATCTTCTTCAATCAATGAAGAACGCAACTGTTGGCGACCACAGATATTTTTATAATTTGACTGCCAATTATGTAATAATTGTACTAAAGATGGTGCTGCGGGTAAGCTACCAATAAATTGCTGTGCAAGGGATTTTCCTGATGACCATAATCGAGCAGTAATATTTGGAAATCCGTTGTTTAAATCACCGTTTCCTAAGTTAATGACAACTGATTTACTCATGGAGAAGACTTCTGTTTCTTATTTGCGGCTATGCTCTTTGCTACACACTCAGTCTGTTCTATTTCGTATTTTCACATTCAAGATAAGATTTATTAATTAATCTATTTTATTTCGCAATCGTAATTTCTCCTACTGTAGTGGAGAATAATTTTTTTTATGATTTAGAGATTAGTTATATTGAGGTTGATCGCTTACTTTGTCTAGTCTATAAGCAAATTGTAATCTTGTTCAATATCTTGTATGATGTTCTAAGATTGAACTAATGTGAAATCTTTTGAGCACAAATAAAATATAGTAATATTTGATACTAAATAGCTTGATGTTTGCTGAGAATCCTCATGATTGATATTTTGTATCTACCAAATTACTATGTCAATTAGATGACTAAGAGTCAGGGCTGCCATTCGTGAGATTTCAAGTAAAGTCAAACAAAGGATGTAATTTTCTGGCGCTAATTTTAAATTGTTCACAATCTGTACGGATGAATGCAAAATATAAGAGCACTGACACATACTAGTACAGTTTCGTGATCGCCAAAAGTGAGCTAGTGATCGGCCAAGATTCCACAGGCTACAGCAACTGGGTTATCCGTAAGGAAAAAAAGCCAGAAAGCTAATCTATGTAAGTTTTTTATATACGTAGAAAATACGAGAGAATAAAGTAGCTTTTTTTGCGCCGTATCATCTGATCAATTTGGAATGAAGTTTGACGAATCGATGTTATTAGCTGTAACACTTTACACTTTTTTGCTCAGATATCTCAGACACCTATGAATAGGTTGGTAGTTTTAAGCTTGGGTCAAGGAAATTTATATGAAGGTTTTCCCGTTGTCACAGCATATATCGGGGAAGAAGACAATATCTATCGAATGAAATTTAGTGCTAGCTTGCCTGCAGCACCAGAAATTCCTGAACTCTATCGCAATTGGAAGTCACTTTATTCTGCTTTTTATTATCGTCCATTTTTACGTCTTGGTGTCCAGGAAATTGACGATACATTTGAAATTGAAGAAGATAGCATTACTAACATTTCTGAAGTAGATATTCAGGAATTATGCGAGCAACTCTACAAGTGTTTAAACCGATGGCTCAATTCGGTAGAATTTCGCAAAATTGAACAGCAATTACGCACAAATTTAAAACCATCCGAGGAAATCCGCTTCATTATTGAAACAAATGACAATGTGTTGCGACGATTACCCTGGCATGTGTGGAATTTCTTTGATGATTATCCAAGAGCAGAAGTTGCCTTGAGTGCATCCGATTATCAACAACCACAAAAGTTTACAAAAAAGAAAAGAGATAGAATTAGAATACTAGCAATATTTGGTAACAGTCAAGAAATTGATATTAGTCAGGACAGAATTTTTTTAGAGAATTTGTTAACGGGTGCAGAAATTCAATTTTTAGTAGAGCCAAGATTAGACGAGGTTAATAACCAGCTTTGGCAAAACAATTGGGATATTCTTTTTTTTGCTGGTCATAGTTGTTGCATTCAGGAAAAAGGTTCCTTGCAACTCAATCAAACAGACATAATTACTCTTGACCAATTAAAGTATGGTTTGAAGCAAGCTATAAGTAGTGGATTATGTTTGGCGATTTTTAACTCTTGTGATGGTTTGGGGTTGGCACAGCAGCTACAGGAATTACATATTCCTCAAGTTATTGTCATGCGTGAGCCAGTACCGAATGTCATAGCTCAAGAATTTTTAAAGCATTTTCTCACTGAATTTTCACAAGGACAGTCTTTGTATACTGCGGTACGTTCTGCACGAGAAAGACTCCAAGGATTAGAGCGAGAATATCCTTGCGCGACTTGGTTACCCGTGATTTGTCAAAACCCTGCTGAACCGCCGATGATTTGGAATCCGGAAGATCAAAAGGTAGACTCTTCAGTAGCGGTTTCTGAAACGAAACAACGTTCTGGGTCCGATAAAAGCTATTCTTTTTCCAGAATAATAAAGCAGAATCTCTTAGATAGACATCGCTTTATTGTTGCAGCCAAGGGTCTCTCAACCCTGCTGCTAGCAAGTATTCTAGTAGCCAGCAGTTTTATAGGGGTGCGTCATTTGGGGATGCTACAACCTTGGGAACTGCATTCTTATGATTATTTAATGCATCTGCGACCAGTTGATGAAAAGCCAGACCCGCGCCTATTAATAGTTACTATTGATGAAGCAGATATTCAGTATCAAATCCACAAAAAAATGAATATGCGTTGGTCATTATCAGACCAAGCACTCAGTCAATTGTTGCAAAAATTGAAGCAATATCAACCAGTAGCTATTGGTCTAGATATTTATCGTGATTTTCCTGTTAATCCGAGTCATCCAGAGTTAGGCGAAGTCTTACAGCAGGACAAACACATATTTACAGTGTGCAAAGTTCCTGCTCCTAATGATGGTGCACCTGATGGAATTCCCCCTTCTCCTGAAGTTTCAAAAGAACGTCTCGGTTTTAGTGATTTTGTCGCTGACGCAGATCGTGTTCTTCGTCGCCAACTTGTGCAATTAACCCCTCCTTTGGAATCTCCTTGTACAGCAGAATATGCTTTGAGCTTTCAGCTAGCACAACACTATCTAAATGCACAAGGTCTAAAATGGGATATAAATCCCCAAAAAAATTTGCAAATAGGAAACACTGTTTTTCCGCGCTTACAATCACATACGAGCGGCTACCAAACAGTGGATGCATCAGGATATCAAATCCTGCTCAATTATCGTTCTTTACCCTCTGTGCTTAAGATTGCTGAGAAAATCTCTCTCAGAAAACTTCTTAATGACGAGATTGTTCCTGAGTTATTCCACAAATTGGTGAAGAATTCCGTTGTCCTGATTGGCGTCACGGCCTCCAGTTCTCCAGATGATTGGGAAACTCCATACACTGCTCACGCCCGAGATGAAGAAAAGCAAACCCCAGGCGTATTTTTACAAGCGCAGATGGTGAGCCATATTCTCAGTGCTGTTTTGAATCATAGACCTTTAATGTGGTGGTGGCCAGAATGGTTGGAAGCGCTGTGGCTATGGGGTTGGTCATTGGTGGGCGGTATTATATCTTGGCGAATTTTACAGCCACTTCATATTGGATTAGCGATCGCCATAGCGCTGTTAACACTTTTTAGTATCTGTTTTGGTATATTTACTCAAGCGGGGTGGATTCCACTCGTCCCCTCAACATTAGCATTAGTGTCTTGTGCAGTTGTGTTGAAGATACTAGCGTCCACCCATGCTAGCAACAGCAAAAAACGTTGGAACTCTCGAATATGAGCAAAAATAAGTTACTTCAAAGACACTATCAACTAGCTTGTAGTATCCTTTTGCTAAGTCTTGGACTTGTTAATTATCCACCAAAAGTACAAGCAAACCCAGAACAATCATTCCAGAATAAAATCACTCACACACCAAACCTTTTTGCCCAGAAATTTCCTGATAACGGTGAGCCCAAAGGTCGTCGGCGAGGAGGGACAAGCCGTCGTGATGGATGTCCAAGCTTGAAAACACCTGTGACAGCTATAGTACCTGGTGAAGAAAAAAACAACAAATCGTTCTTGGGAGCAACACTTGCTGAATATCCAACATTTTGGGTTTATTTGCCTGAATTACCTACAAACTTGCGTTCTGGGGAGTTTGTGTTGCAGGATGACCAAGGTCATGATATTTACCGAACCTCTCTAACATTGCCAGCAAAAGCAGGTACTGTAGGCATTACCCTACCGTCAAATTCACAATATGCTCTCAAGCAAAACTCAAAATATCACTGGTTTTTCCGAGTTTATTGTGGTAATCCACAAAACAAACCTGAGTATTTTTTTGTGGACGCATGGCTGAAACGAGTGGCGCTAACTCCCCAGCTTCAGCAGCAATTGAAGACTGCAAAATCACAGGAGTATAAAATCTATACTGCTAATAATCTTTGGTACGATGCCATTACAAATTTGGCAGAACTCCGCCGCACTGGTTCGGACACTGATACGTTAGCTAAAGATTGGACGAGCTTGTTTAAAGCTGTTGACTTGGAAGAACTCGCAGGAGCGCCGATTTTACAACGTTACAGTCCGCAATAATAACGATTTGAGAAACTCAGTTTTTTTTAATCGGTTTAATACAGCGCTTTTGAAGTGAATAAACCACGGGCTTGGGGCTGTGTTTTGCCATACCCCTACGAAAATCTATGGTTAAATTAATTGAAAATAAGTGTAAAATCTGTGGTTAAATTAACTGAAAATAAGTCTAAATAAAGTTAGTGAGTAATTTCAACTCAACGACTCCTTTTTTAGCAATGCAAATGCAGAATTGGTGCTACAGATTGACTTTAGCCAGTTGGTTAGTACTGTCAGGAGCGTTAGCTTTCAGTAGCAATTGTGCTGTTGCCCAAATTATACCTGATAGGACTCTACCGAGTAATTCCAGCGTCACAACTGGCGGCAACATCAGAATCATTACAGGTGGAACGCGTGCAGGAAGCAACTTGTTCCACAGCTTTGGGGAGTTCTCTGTCCCCACAGGGAGTACAGCTTATTTCAACAATAGCTTAGATATTCAAAACATTATTAGTCGGGTGACAGGTAAGTCGATTTCTAATATTGATGGTTTAATCAAAGCTAATGGCACAGCGAACTTGTTTTTTATGAATCCCAATGGGATTATATTTGGTCGCAATGCCAAGCTAGATATTGGTGGTTCTTTCTTAGCAACGACAGCTAATGCCATTCAATTTGGTAATCAAGGCTTGTTTAGCGCCTCCACTCCTGAAGCTTCCTCATCCTTGTTAACAGTCAATCCTTCCGCTTTGCTATTTAACCAAATTGCTGCAGCTTCTATCCAAAATAATTCAGTTGCACCCTCAGGATTAGATCCGTCCCTGACATCTACTGCAACTGGTTTACGTGTCCCTAATGGTCAAAGTCTACTGCTGGTGGGCGGTAACGTTAGTATGGATGCTGGAGGATTGTATGCTTTTGGTGGTCGAGTCGAGTTGGGAGGCGTGAGTGGTGCGGGAACAGTTGGGTTAAATGCGAATGGCACTCAATTCAGTCTCAGTTTTCCAGATGGGATAGAGCGAAGTGATATCTTGCTCAATAATGGCGCGATCGTGAATGTGCGTGCTGACAATGGTGGCACTATTGCGATTAACGCCCGTTCCTTAGATATATTAAGACAAAGTAGCCTACAGGCAGGAATAGCAGAAGGATTGGGTGCGGTTAATAGTAAGGCGGGAAATATTGAGATTAATGCACAAGCAGCAATCAATCTTAAGGATGCGAGCGAAATTCGTAATTCTGTGCAGCTGAGGGGAACCGGGCAATCAGGAGACATCAATATTCATGCAGGCTCACTTTCTTTGACCAATGGCGCTGAAGTAACTGCTAGCACTTTTGGACGAGGGGATGCGGGCAACATCACCATTACTGCTCGCAATACCGTTTGGGCTGATGAGATCCGCAATTACAATCCTAGTGGTGTATTTAGCACTGTGTTACCTACAGGGGTGGGCAACGGAGGTCGCATCGATATCACCACTGGCTCACTTTTTTTCACCAATGGTGCTGTAGTATTGGCTGCTATTTATGGACGAGGTGATGCTGGCAGTATTAATATTACTGCACAGGATACGGTGTTCTTTGATGGGGTGGCGAAAAATGGAAGTTTCCCTAGTGCCAGTGGTATATACAGCAGTGTTGTACTTCCACAAACTGTGGGCAACGGAGGCGATATCAGCGTCACCACTGGCTCCCTAATTGCAAAAAATGGGGGTAAATTATCTGCCAGAAGCTATGGATATGGAAATGCTGGCAGTGTCGCTATTATTGCACGGGATAACGTCTCCTTTGATGGGGGAAGTGTACGTGGACCAAGTGGTGCATTCAGTAGTGTAGAATCTGGAGCGGTGGGTAAGGCAGGTGGTATCAGTCTTTCAACTGGTTCGCTGGATGTACGAAATGGTGCTCTATTGAATGTCGGCAACTTGGGAAAGGGAACTGCTGGAGATATTGAGGTTAGTTCTCGCTTTATTGAGCTAGACAACCAAGCAGCTATCTTAGCTAAAACCGCATCTGGTAACGG
Source organism: Brasilonema angustatum (assembly GCF_059505445.1). Classification (NCBI taxonomy): domain Bacteria; kingdom Bacillati; phylum Cyanobacteriota; class Cyanophyceae; order Nostocales; family Scytonemataceae; genus Brasilonema; species Brasilonema angustatum. Next base: position 175,884 of record NZ_JCACKO010000132.1, read on the forward strand.
TGGAAATATCACCTTAGGAATCAAAGACTTATTACTCTTGCGTCGCAATAGTCAAATCTCAACCACTGCGGGGACTGCTGAAGCTGGTGGCAACGGAGGTAACATCAATATCAATGCTCCCAATGGCTTTCTTGTAGCTGTCCCTGGTGAAAATAGCGACATCACCGCAAATGCTTTCACAGGTTCTGGTGGCAAAGTTCAAATCCAAACTTCTGGTCTTTTCGGTATCCAACAGCGTAGTCGAGAAGACTTGGTGCGTCAACTGGGAACCAATGACCCAACCAAGCTCGATCCTCAAAAGCTAGCAACAAACGATGTAACGGCAATTTCCCAGACAAATCCCACTGCAAGTGGTGTAGTAAACATCAATACACTTAATTTAGATCCTAGCCGTGGCTTCATTAACTTGCCTGTAGAACCTCAAGAGCCAAAACTAGCTCAAGCGTGTCTTGCTGATGTCGCCCAAAATCAAAGCGAATTCATTATCACCGGACGCGGAGGTATACCACCCAATCCTAGAGAAGTCCTCAGAAGTAATGCAGTTCATGTAGATTGGGTGGCGCTGGACTCAGATGCAGAAACTCGTTCTACAAGTGTTGAGAGTCAAGACGCACAACAAAAAAGAAGCCGAGGCAATAACTCACAAAATACAAATTATGTCAAGCATTTACCCAATGAAATTGTGGAAGCGCAAGGGTGGGTGGTGGATGACAAGGGCGACATTTTCTTAGTCGCGCAACCATTGGCTGCTATTCCTCATAGTTCTTGGCTGGCTTCTGGTACTTGCTCCCACTAGAGCCAATTCCCTACCAACACAAAAGGTGCCCATAAATATGGAGTTTTCTCCCGGGCAAACACAGCTAGTTGAGCACGCTGGAGTGCTTCAGCTTTATTCACTCCTGCTTTCAGGTGTTGGTAAAACTGACTCATCAAATTAGCGGTAGATTCATCATCTACAGACCACAATGCTGCAAGTGTACTACGTGCACCTGCCTGTACAGCTACTCCAGCAAGTCCCAAAGCAGCTCGCTTGTCTCCAACAGCTGTTTTACAAGCACTGAGGACAAGCAATTCGATAGCACTCGATTTTTTTGTGTCCCTGACTCGCAGTAAGCTATCAAATTCTTTCACCTTAAGTAACTTATCCCAGGTGAGAACAAAGGTTTTTTCTGGATCGGAACTAAACTCACCATGAGTCGCCAGATGAACTACAGAAAAGGGAGCTGATTGCAACTGGTTTTGCAGATTGTTTTCGGTAAACTTTTGATCTAAAAGCTCTTTAGTTTTGGGTACCTCAGACTGGATTTGTTGCAGTTCGCGTGGTACGTTTTCGAGCGGAGGAAACTTGCGGTTTTCAATGGTGCGTTCTGCGGCTACTCCAGCAAGAATGGTATTTAACTTGACTTGCTGCAATGGTTTGGGATCAAGCAGTTGTAATCCAGGGGCGACGGCGATCGCATACTTTTCAACTAGATATTTCTGCTGTTGTTTATCATAGAGAACTGACATTGGTATGTTACGCAATGCTCCATCTAGGACAAACACTAGAGTTTTGATGCCATTTTCGCTCAACTCTGCTTCAGCGGGTTGAATTAACCAGTCATATATCTGTTGGGATAGCTGCTTGACTTGAGAAGTTCTGGTGATATCGCGTAAATATTCTCCCAAATTTTCTACAACACCTTCTACCTTATCTTTAGCAATAACAGTTTTGTAGTGCCGCAAATCCCGGTTAGGCAATTTGAGAATCACATCTAAACGGTCTGGTAGAATAATAGGATAGAAAACTGCTGAGCGTGAATCTTTTTTATCAACGATTGGATCAAGTTCCTGCTTTGCAGTTAGACAAGCTGAGCGAAAGAAGTTGTCCAATTCTGCGATTTGCAGCGATTCCATGACAAAACGAGCTTGTTTTAGATTTTTTTGGTTTTCTGGCTTTTCGCTTTTTGACTTTTGCCTTTCTTGATGTTGGACACTCTCGTTCTCTGTTTGCAACAGCAATGCGACTAACTCCCGATACACAGGTTCCACACTTTCACGGAAGGAAAACTGAATGTCTGGATTGATAGCAACTAAATCACTACGTAAAGTTTTAAGAGTGTTAAAAGCTTCAGAATAGTAAATAATTGCGCTTTTTTGATCTCCCTGCTGCTTGTATATACGTCCTAGTTGCCATTGCCATTGATAAACTATATCTGATGCATTAAGACTTTGAGCCATAACCAAAGCTTTCTTAGTCAGCTTTTGGGCATCAGTAAACTGCTGATTGATTTCATACAAATTCCCAAGAGTCCCAAGGGCATAAGATTCTGCACGCTTATCTTGTAAACTTTGCGCCTGCTGGATTGCACTAGCTAGTAATTGGGCTGAGTCTTGCTTTGTTCCTATTTGACTCATCATTTTCATCAAACTTTGGGCAAAGTTAATTTTTGCCTCAACAACCATCCGACTTGCAGGTAAGTTACTAATTTCAGATTGGATTTGGGACGATAATGCTAATGCATCTGCAAATTGCTTTTTCTCAACAAGTAGGCTTAGTCGATTCAGATGTGCCTGAATACGTGTGGTTGAATCAGTCGATGTACTTGCAGCTTGCTGGTAGTAATCCAATGCCATGTTCGTATCATACTGGGCACGGGCAGTGTTTCCCAAGCTAAAGAGAGTTTCAGCGATTATTTGATCAGATGAGGTCGCTTTTGCAAGTGCTAAACTTTGCTGTAATACCTGCTGAGATTGCTTTAAATCACCAACGACTTGCAAAATGTTGCCAAGACTCAGTAGTCCCGATGCTTTTGTTGATGAATCGCTTTGGTTTTGAATAGTTTGCGAAACTTCAGTTAAAATTTTCTTTGCCTGACGGTATCGTCCTAAAACTTGTAGAGCTTGAGCCGAGTTAATCTGGTTACGGGTGAATGCAGTACTGTCTTTGATTTGCTGATAAATCTCAGCAGCTTGTTGCCAAGTCGTCAATGCTGCTTCAGTTTGTCCCCGCGACAATTGTAAGCGTCCTTGCACGTCAAAGGCTTGTGCTAAGATTTTAGAGCTTTCTTGGGAGTTCTTCAAACTTTTTAATAAATTGAGACTTTGAGCGATCGCTTTTTCAGCTTCGTTCCATAAACTGAGTTGCTGAAAAGCTAAACAGAGATTGCTCAAAGTCATAGCTTCCCGTAAATAATCTCCCTGAGTTTTAAAAGCAGCAGAAGCCTGTTGTAAGACTTCAACAGCAAGAGTAAACTGTCCAGCTTCATAAAGTTTTTTCCCCTGTTGCACAAGGTCTTGTGTTTTACCCTCGCTAATTGTAAATTGATGGACACTGGAATTGACAAGAGGAGCTTGTGCCAACACTGGTGATATGATCACGCACAGAAACACCCCAATTGCTGCGAGTATTGGTTGAGCTATCCAACTTCTACCTGGGTATTTAGATGAAACAATGGATTTTAAGATACGGAAAAATACAGGCTTTTTTATCGCCATGCTCTTTCCCCTTGATTACAATTCAAAGTCTTCTTTCACCTTTCTATTTTCTCCTAAACTTAACTCAACACTAAAGCGTTTTCCTGATTCCCCTTTAAAAAATTTCAGTTGAATGTAGTTATCTTGCAATCTCGAAGTGACTTGCTGAAGGGTTTTTCCTCCTTTAGACAGCAAAGTCAATTTCAGATCAGGCGGCAAAAATCTTTCTCCACCCGTGGGATGTACCTGGATCAAAACACCCAATTTTTCATCGCTTTCCTCTGTGATATTTACCAAAAGAGCCACAGTTTGATAACCGAGTTGCACTCCCAAGTCAATGAGTTTGGCTTTTTTAGCACCTCTTTGTGTAATTCTAGTACTAAGAGCTAAATTTGCCTCTGGATTTATCAGGGTGTCAATTGTTTGCCAGCCTTGTTCAAACACTCCCTCTAACCATTGACTCAACTTGGTTCTGGTATTATTCAAAGATCTCTGGAGTGATGCTCTCGAAGACTGAGCGGAAGTTACAGGTAAAGCAATAGTTAAAGGTTCCGAGAAATAGTAGTAGAACAATAGGTGATTGAGTTCGGCATCAAATAAAGACAACGGTACTTGGTAAAATCCATCCCGAAGCTCTAAATTATATTGACTGCGATAACTCATCAGTTCGTCATAGCGCAAAAATCCTCTAATAATTACTTGTTCTTCCTCTTCTAACACCTCAACAAGGACATAAAAATGATCGGCTAATTCCGATTTTTCAATGAGAGAACTTGGGATACTGATAACTTCATCCAGCAGATGTTCTACGGCAATTGGACAAATTTTAAAACCTCCTATAGCCAGATGAGCAATATCCTCACTAACTTTAATTTTTTGAGAACTTCGATTTTCTGCTATGCGTGTATTTAGCCATTTTTCACAGCCAATACTTGCCAATGTATCTAGATAAGTTTGCCATTGCTGTGCTTCGCTATTTACGAGTTTGCTATTATCGATTGCCTTGTCGAAGTCTTCTAGTTCTAGTAAAACTACTTCTGATAGTAAGAGTCTTATATCAGTTGAATGAACCTGAGAGTTAAGCATTATTGTACTCCTGATTTGTGTTTTATGTTTCAGATGATTTTAGCCTCACTTCAAGAGGAGGGCTTGAGGATATGAGCGTAAATTTTGTGTGCGTTGTTCTAGATATTCGC